>JAJUHY010000207.1 GCA_029265735.1 Marinobacter segnicrescens
GCGCCCTCGCCCATGACGAACCACTGGCGCTCGCAGTCACGAAACGCTTCGTCCTTGATGGCTTCTGGCTCCAGCCCACTCAGGTCAAAATCAAGCCCGGCAAGCACACCCTGTGTCGTGACAACTTCGGAAACTTCACGGCGCAGAGACGCGACCAGTACCTGGTCAATTCCCGCCAGCGCCTCCGACGGTATGGGATCGCGCCAGACCCGGCGCCAGACGTCCGCAAGCCGCTCCGTGAGCTGCTCACCCACCTGATACAAACGTTCCAGGTCCTGGCTTGCCAACTCGGGATCGCCTACCCACACCAGCCATTCCAGCAGCCGGTTAGCGTGGCGCCAGTTGTCACTGCTGCGGCCGTCCTGGGATCCGATCTGTCGCAACAGCGGCTGCCAGTGCCGGATCACGAAGTCGAGAATGGGCTGGGGCAGATTTCGCCCCTTGAGTGCACGTCCTACCGCTGCTCGCGCGAGCTGGTCCCCTCGCCGCTGACGGGCCGCACCAGTCTCTGTCTCAAGTAGTCGCTGGTGGAGCCGGCCCGCGCGCTCCCGCCGAAGCTCAGCATCCCGGTACCACTGCTGGCAGAACCCGGTAAAGGCAGTCAGTGAACCGGTATCGAAGAAGTCGTTGATCATGCCGACCAGTTCGCCCAGCCGCTCCAGCAGCGCCCGTGATGAGCGTCCGCCGGAGTCGCTCCAGCCCCGCCAGTCCTCGAGGCTGTCCAGCCAGGGCACCAGCGGACCGAGGAAGGCTTCAGGCTGGTCCGTCGCCAACTGCCAGGCCAGCGGATACCGCAACCTCGCCAGCTGAACCGCCAGCACCGGGTGGAGACCCGACGAGCGCAGGTACACATCCATAATACGGTCAGCAAGGTAGGCGGCGTTCACCTGACGGGTTGACCAGGGCTGGTCGAGCTTTTTCAGCAGGTGACAAACGCTCTGGTCATGCTGTGCCGACCATTCCACCCGCAAAAGATCACGCCAGGGCGCAGCAGCCGGGATTCTGCCTATGGGATACGGCAGACCTGGCACCCGGATTTCCTGGACCAGACCGCGAATAGCATCAGGCAGTGGCGGGGATGACGCACGCTCAGACATGGCAGGAGATATCAGAGTCAGGCACTGTAGGATTCCGAGAGGGGTATGGCATCACATTGCAGCACGGTATCGCCCGAAGGTCCAGCCGGGACACGGATCTGCAGCGGTTGTCACATTGCATTGACCCGGTAAATGGAGCAGTATATCGATCCGTCAGATAATCACCCGCAGAGGCCTGCGGTGCATAGCCAGCAAGGCTTCGAGAGAGCACCAGGAACACAACCGTATGTCCGGCAAGCAATTGGAAAACCTGAACGTGATCAGCAATGATCCGCTGATCACTCCTGAGGCACTGAAAACGAAAATGCCTCTGACCGACAGGGCCGCCGCCACTGTCACCACTGGTCGCCAGACCATCTATGACATTCTCGATCGCAAGGATCACCGCCTGTTTGTGGTGGTCGGTCCCTGCTCAGTACATGACGTAGACGCCGCCATGGACTATGCCCGGCGCCTGCGCGCGCTGGCCGATGAGCTGAGCGACACTCTGTACATCGTCATGCGGGTTTATTTTGAGAAGCCCCGTACCACAGTGGGCTGGAAAGGCCTGATCAACGACCCCCATCTGAACGATTCGTTTGATATCGAACAGGGACTACATATTGGCCGCCGGCTGTTACTGGATATTGCCGAACTCGGTCTGCCCACCGCCACCGAGGCGCTGGACCCTACCTTGCCCCAGTATCTGCAGGACAGCATTTCCTGGTCGGCCATTGGCGCCCGGACTACTGAGTCCCAGACACACCGGGAAATGAGCAGCGGTCTGTCCATGGCCATTGGCTTCAAAAACGGCACCGATGGCAGCCTCGATGTTGCCATCAACGCACTGAAATCCGTTTCTCACCCTCACTCGTTTCTGGGGGTTGATCAGCAGGGCAAGGGCGCCATTATCCGCACCCGCGGCAACAAATACGGACACGTGGTACTTCGTGGCGGTGGCGGCAAGCCAAACTACGATTCGGTCAGTGTGACCCTGTGCGAACAGGCGCTGGAGAAGGCCGGCGTCAGAAACTCCATTATGGTGGACTGCAGCCACGCGAACTCCAACAAGGACCCGGCCATCCAGCCGCTGGTAATGCAGGATGTGGCCAATCAGATTGTGGACGGCAACAAGTCCATTCAGAGCCTGATGGTTGAGAGTAACATCAACTGGGGCAATCAGCCGATTCCGGAAAACCTGGCTGATCTGAAGTACGGCGTGTCGGTGACCGACGCCTGTATTGACTGGGAGACCACCGAGAAGTCACTCCGCGAGATGCGGGCCAAGCTGAAGGACGTTTTGCCGCAGCGGCTGGCTTAAACCTTCAGAGTAACGGGAGTAGCCGCTGGGTCTGCTCCCGTGATCACCACCTGTATCATCCTGAACGTTGCGTACCGGCTCAGTCCGCTGCAGAGTCTCCCCCCTGAACTGCTGCCATCCAGTCCAGACGATGGCGGAGTTTAACGACCTCACCAATAATGATCAGCGTAGGCGCTGGTACGTCCCGTCGCTGCACCTCGTCGACGATGGTACGCAGCGAGCCGCTGACGACTTCCTGCTCTGGCGTAGTGCCCCGGGATACTAACGCCACCGGCATATCTGCCGACATGCCATGGGCAACCAGCTCCCGCACGATAACCGGCAGCCCGACCAGTCCCATATAAAACACCAGCGTCTGATTGTTCTGAACAAAGTCGTTCCACGGCAGATCGCAGGAGTCATTTTTCAGGTGGCCCGTCACGAAGCGAACGGACTGGGCATGGTCCCGATGGGTCAATGGAATACCGGCGTAGGCCGCGCAGCCTGATGCCGCCGTAATACCCGGCACCACCTGAAATCGTACGCCGGCCTCAGCCAGGGTTTCGATCTCCTCGCCGCCTCGCCCAAAAATAAAGGGGTCGCCCCCTTTAAGCCGAACGACTCGCCGCCCGGCCTTTGCCAGATCCACCAGACGGCGGTTGATCTCGGCCTGGGGCACGCTGTGGTCCGAACGCTGCTTGCCCACATGGACCATCTCGACCTGATCAGGAATCATGTCCAGAATCGGCTGCGAGACCAGGCGGTCATAGAGCACCACATCAGCGGATTGCAGTATCCGCCAGGCCTTGAGGGTAAGCAGTTCGGGATCTCCGGGCCCGGCGCCCACCAGGAAGACCTCACCTGCAGATGAGTTGGGATTACGGGTTACCGGATTAACCCGGTACCGGGCTGGCAGGCGAACGCCATCCTTGCCTTTCAGCGGTGCATTACGGGGCCGCTCTGCGCCAGCCTGGTGCCCGCCTACTGCTTTATCTTCCGGGTCTGTCATTGGATCCTGTCGAGGCCTCGCATGTAGGGACGCAATACTTCCGGTACCTCAATGGAGCCGTCTGCCTGCTGGTAATTTTCCATCACCGCAATCAGCGTGCGACCCACTGCCAGTCCTGAACCGTTCAGGGTGTGTACAGGCTCTGGCTTGCCGGTTTCCGGATTACGCCAGCGTGCCTGCATACGCCGTGCCTGAAAATCCCGGGTGTTGGAACAGGATGAAATTTCCCGGTACTTCTGCTGTCCTGGCAGCCAGACTTCAAGATCGTAAGTACGGGCGGCTGAGAAACCAATATCGCCACCGCACAGCTCCATAACCCGATAGGGCAGGTCCAGCAACTGCAGGATTTTTTCCGCGTGCCCGGTGAGCGTCTCCAGCGCCTCGTCCGACTCATGGGGCCGCACAATATGAACCAGCTCGACCTTGTCGAACTGATGCTGACGGATCATGCCGCGGGTATCCCGACCATAGGAGCCTGCCTCACTGCGGAAGCATGGTGTATGGGCCACATACCGTAATGGCAGACGGCTGTCCTCAATAATGCTGTCGGCCACCAGGTTGGTCACCGGAACCTCCGCGGTGGGAATCAGATACAGCGCATCCTCACCCGCCATGCGGAACAGATCGGCCTCAAACTTGGGCAACTGACCAGTACCATAGAGCGTATCCGCATTGACCAGGTAGGGTACGTAGACCTCTTCGTAGCCATGTTCCAGCGTATGCTGGTCCAGCATGAACTGCGCGAGCGCACGGTGCAGACGGGCAATGCCGCCTTTCATCGCTACAAAGCGGCTATGGGCCAGCTGGGTGCCGGCTTCAAAGTCCAGACCGTTGAGAGCCTCACCAAGGCTGACATGATCCTTCACTTCGAAATCAAACTGGCGCGGTTCACCCCAGCGACGGATTTCGACGTTATCCTCATCGCTTTCTCCGGCCGGAACGCTTTCATCCGGGATGTTGGGAATGCCGGAGAAAAACTCCTCAAGGGTTTTCTGCAACTCACGGAGTTCGTCTTCAGCCTCAGCACGCTGCCGCTTGAGGTCCTCTACTTCCTGCAGAAGTGGCTTGATGTCTTCCCCCGCTGTCTTCGCCTTTCCGATGGACTTGGAGCGC
>JAJUHY010000343.1 GCA_029265735.1 Marinobacter segnicrescens
AGCGTTACTCCGATCTTTCTGACCGTATGTTCAATGAGGCTGTCGAGGCGGGTTGGACTACGAACGACACTGCAACTGCCGCCTACTTGGTGATAGAAAACCGGACAGACATCATCGTACATGAAGACGACACTCTGGAGGACTACCGCCTGAGAAACTATACCGGTGAGCGGTGTGAGCGGCAGGAGGCTGCGGCCCGGGAGTACCTGGCAGGAAGTTTTCCCAGGCCTTAGCGATAATCGTGCAGTAGCGGAGGAAGCTGGTTCTGTTTTAATCCCCCATTACTCATGTGAGAAGAGGTTAAGCTACCTTCAGTAAGACCGCTTAAACAGTCAATACTCCTCCACCTCCGGATGATCCAGCTCCAGTTCATTGATCTTCCGGGTCAGGGTGTTCCGGCCCCAGCCCAGCAGGAAGGACGCGTCCCGGCGGCGGCCGCCGGTCTGTCGGAGGGCGGTTTCGATCATGATGCGCTCAAACTCGGGTACCGCGATTTCAAGAATACCCTTGTGGCCCCGCCGCAGCTCGGTTTCAGCCCACAGGCGCAGGCCCTCCTGCCAGGTCTGGCCCAGAGGCGGGGCGTCGGCCTGCTGGGTCAGCTCCGGTGGCAGGTCGTCGATGTGGATTTCCCGCCCGCTGGCCATCACGGTCAGCCAGCGGCAGGTGTTTTCCAGTTGGCGGACGTTGCCCGGCCAGGGCAGGGTAGTCAGGTCTTCCTCAGCGTCCGGCCGGAGGGTCTTGGGCTCCACCGACAGCTCCCGGGCCGCCCGCTTCAGAAAGTGTTGCATCAGCCGGGGAATGTCTTCCCGTCGTTCAGCCAGCCGGGGCAAGTGGACGCGGATAACGTTCAGCCGATGGAACAGATCCTCCCGGAAGGTGCCGGCGTTCACCAATCGCTCCAGATCCTGATGGGTGGCAGCGATAATACGAACGTCCACCTTGATGGGCGTGGTTCCGCCGACCCGATAGAACTCGCCATCCGCCAGCACCCGCAGCAGCCGGGTCTGGGTTTCTGCCGGCATGTCGCCGATCTCATCCAGAAACAGCGTTCCGCCGTTAGCCTGCTCGAACCGCCCCTGCCGGGCTGCGCCGGCGCCCGTGAAAGCGCCTTTCTCATGACCAAACAGTTCCGACTCGATCAGATCCCGGGGGATCGCTGCCATATTCAGGGCGATAAAGGGATGACTCGACCGGGGGCTGTGGTTGTGAAGCGCCTGGGCAACCAGCTCCTTGCCGGTGCCGCTGTCACCGTTGATCAGCACTGTAATGTTGGAGTGAGACAGCCGGCCGATGGCGCGGAACACCTCCTGCATGGCCGGCGCTTCGCCAATAATCTCGGCGCTGCGGTGGACGACCTCGGTGGCGGGCTCGGCCGTGGCCCGGCGTTCGTGGCTGTGGGCAACGGCACGACGCACCAGGGCCACCGCATCATCCACATCGAACGGCTTGGGCAGGTACTCGAAGGCGCCGCTCTGGTAGCTGGTCACAGCGCTCTCAAGGTCAGAGTGGGCGGTCATGATGATCACCGGCACCGTCGGATGGCGCTGGACGATCTTGGTCAACAGGGCAATACCATCAATGCCGGGCATGCGGATATCGCTGATGATGGCGTCCGGCTCCTCCTGATCCAGTCGCATCAGTACCTTATCGCCGTCCTCAAACAGCCGGGGCGTCATTCCAGCCTGGGTCAGCGCCCGCTCCAGTACCCAGCGGATACTGCGGTCGTCATCAATAACCCAGACATTTGCCGGTTGGGTCATGCTGCGGTCTCCTCCAGCGGCAGAAAGATAATAAAGTCGGTCTTGCCCGGTTCGCTCTCACACTCCACCAGTCCGCCATGCTGGCCGATGATGCTCTGGGTGATGGACAGTCCCAGGCCGGTACCGCTGGCACGGCCGCTGATCATCGGATAGAAAATATTCTGCAGCAGCTCCGGCGGAACGCCTGGACCGTTATCGATAATGTCCACGCGGCAGACCAGGCGGTGGCGTCGTTGGCCAATGGTGAACTGGCGCAGCACCCGCGTGCGAAAAGTGATGGTGGGTGGTTCGTCGCTGACGGAGCTATCACGGGATTCGAATGCGGCTTCCATGGCGTTACGGGCGATATTAAGAAAGGCCTGAATCAGCTGTTCTTTATCGCCGGGAAATTCC
>JAJUHY010000016.1 GCA_029265735.1 Marinobacter segnicrescens
ATGGAACCTTCGGCCTTGCCAGCGCCGACCATAGTGTGAATCTCATCAATAAACAGGATGATCTGACCTTCCTGCTTGGAAAGCTCATTCAGTACGGCCTTCAAGCGCTCTTCAAAGTCGCCCCGAAACTTGGCACCGGCGATCAGCGAACCCATGTCCAGGGATAGAACCCGTTTGTTTTTCAGGCCTTCCGGCACCTCACCATTAACAATTCTCTGGGCGAGGCCTTCCACAATCGCAGTTTTACCCACACCAGGCTCACCGATCAGCACCGGGTTATTCTTGCGCCGGCGCTGCAATACCTGAATGGTGCGGCGGATTTCGTCGTCCCGGCCAATGACCGGGTCCAGTTTGCCGGCCTTCGCGTATTCGGTCAGATCGACGGTGTATTTGGACAGCGCCTGACGGTTTTCTTCCGCACCCGCGTCGGTGACTTTTTCGCCACCTCGAATATCATCGATGGCCTTGCTGAGCCGCTCCTTGGTCAGGCCCTGTTCTTTCAGAATCCGGGCCAGTGCGCCCTGGCTGTCCAGGGCAGCCAGCAGCATGACCTCGCTGGAGATAAACTGATCACCCCGTTGCTGGGCCAGCTTGTCGGCAACATTGAACATGCGCCCGGTGTAATTGGATAAGGAAACATCTCCCGCGTTGCCTTTTACGACGGGCAGGTTTTCAATCTCCCAGGCAATGGCCTGGCCGATCCGGTCCGGGTCGACGCCGGCCTGTTTCATAAGCACACGGATGGCGCCGCCTTCCTGATCCAGCATGGCCTGCATCAAATGCACGGGCTCGATGAAGTTGTGATCCTTGCCCACAGCAAGAGACTGGGCATCCGCCAGTGCTTTCTGCAGCTGGGTGGTTAATTTGTCGATTCTCATGGTCTTACGTCCCCGATTCGGTGTGCGGTTGTCGCGTCCCATAACGGGGAGTCGGCGACAATCCAGTTTGCTTTGACATTCAATGTAGGGGCAACAGAAGGGACTTCAAGGAAGAGGAAGGAGAAAGTGTCAGAAAATTGACGGACATCATCTGACGCCCGCAGCCGTGCCGTTCAGTTTTCGTCAGAAAGCCAGATACAACTGGCCATGCGTCCGGTCTGACCATTACGGCGATAAGAGAAGAATTGCTGCGGATCACTGGCCGTACAGAATCCGCCACCATAAACGAGGCTCACGCCCACCTGCTTAAGTCGAAAACGGGCCAGTCCGTACAGGTCCGCGAGAAAGTGACCCGGACGGTCTGGCGACATCGCAAAAAATCGGTCTGAGTGGGGGCTGAAATCCAGAAACTGCTCACGGACCTCCGGCCCCACTTCGAACTTCTGCGGACCGATAGCTGGCCCGATCCAGGCCATCACGTCCTCCACTGTCTCGAAATGCTGAACCGTGTTCTCGAGAATGCCCGCCGCCAGCCCGCGCCAGCCCGCGTGTGCCGCCGCAACGCGGGTTCCGGCACGGTCGCAGAAAAGCACTGGCAGGCAGTCCGCCGTGAGTATGGCGCAGACATGGCCAGGCCGATCGGCTACCGCGGCGTCCGCAATCTGTTGTGCAGCTGGGAGGGTTACGACATCCGTTCCATGCACCTGCTGCAACCAGAAGAACTGCTCGGGCTCCAGGTGCGCCCAGAGTGCCAGCCGCCGCCGGTTTTCAAGCACATCGCCATGGTTATCGCCGACGTGGTCGCCCAGGTTCATGCTGTCCCACGGCGCAGCGCTCACCCCTCCTGCCCGGGTTGTACAGAGAGCCTGTACATTGGCTGGCGCTGGCCAGTCGGGGTGAATCACGGGCAGGTCAGAACTCATGGCTCTCCAACTCCTGGGCATGTGCGCGCAGTGCCGTCAACAAATGCTCAAAGTCGTCAGCCAGCGGGGCCTGCCAGCTTACAGTCTCACCCGTTTCCGGATGCTCAAGGGTCAACTGCCGCGCATGGAGAGCCTGCCGCTGGAAGCCTGCCAGCACCTCGCGAAGCTCGTCAGTTGTGCCCTTGGGCAAGCGCAGACGCCCGCCATAAGCCGGGTCACCAACCAGTGGATGACGCACGTGGGCCATATGAACCCGTATCTGATGGGTTCGCCCCGTTTCCAGGCGACAGCGGACATGGGTATGGGCCGCAAACCGCTCCACCAGCCGGTAATGAGTGACTGCCGGCTTGCCGCTGGCCACCACTGCCATTTTCTTCCGATCCCGGGGATGACGGCCAATGGGTGCATCAACAGTAGCACCGCCGGTCAGCTCACCGACTACGACGGCGTCATACTCCCGACCCATGGTGCGGGACTGCAACTGGTCCACCAGAGAGGTATGGGCGATGAGGCTGCGCGCCACCACCATTATGCCCGACGTGTCCTTGTCCAGACGGTGAACGATGCCGGCGCGGGGAAGGTTTTCCACTTCCGGCGCGTAGTTCAACAAGGCGTTAACCAGGGTCCCGTCAGCATGACCCGCCGCCGGATGGACTACCAGCCCGGCGGGCTTGTTGATGACCAGCAAATGCTCGTCTTCATAGAGCAGGTCCAGATCGATGGGCTCTGCCTGCCACTCCACCCGGGCCACTGGCTCCGCATCCAGCTCGATGCGATCCCCCATAATGGCCTTGTCACGAGGTTTGCAGTGCTTACCGTTCAGCGTCAACTCACCGCTTTTGATCCACTCCTGTAGCCGTGACCGAGAGTGTTCCGGCAACAGTTCAGCTACCGTCTGGTCCAGGCGGCGGTTGGAGAGTTCGTGAGGCACCACAAAGGAGGCACGAATTCGGGAATCTTCAGTCATACTGGCCCCAGGCCTTAGGTTCATTCCGCCAAGTGCAGTCGAAATACTGCACAATGGCAAGCAAGGTCGTTACAATGGCCACCTTCCGTTATCCGAGAGGGTAACCGGTAACCAGACATTATACGGGATTCAGGCATGAGATCAGGTTTTCATTGTGCATTGCTGGCCGCCACCCTGCTATTGGGCGCCTGCGCATCAACTCAGGAACAGCAGGATGTTCTGGGCGAAGAAACCTATTACAACAACGCCCGCAAGGCGATGAAGTCCGGCAACTTCAACGAGGCCGAGAGCAACCTGGATCTGCTGGAGACCTACTATCCGTTTGGCCGTTACGCCGAGCAGGCCCAGCTGGACCTGATCTACGCCCGTTATCAGAATCTTGACCTGGAAGGCGCCCGTGTCGCCGCTGACCGTTTCCTGCGGCTGAATCCCCAGAGTGAGCACGCCGACTACGCCATGTATATGCGGGGGCTGGCCTCCTATAACCTGGATGTGGGGCTTGCATCCCGCTATCTGGGCATTGACCCTACCGACCGTGACCCGGGAGAGCAACGGCAGGCGTTTCAGGATTTTTCCCAGCTGCTGAACCGCTACCCCGACAGCCAGTACGCGGCTGACGCCAGACAGCGCATGATTGCCATCCGTAATCGTATGGCGGAGCTGGAGCTCCACGCGGCACGGTACTATGTTCGCCGCCAGGCGTATGTGGCCGCAAACAACCGGGCCCGCTATGTGGTTGAGAATTACCCGGAGTCTCCCGCCACGGAAGAAGCGCTGATCCTGATGGCAGAAACCTATCGGGCGCTGGACCTGGACGAGGCTGCTCGCGACGCCATCCAACTGCTGGCCGTGAACCATCCTGACAGCGAGGCCTTTGACAGCGATATGCGCTTTCAGGGCCGCGATCTGACTCCTGAGAACCGGTCGCTTTTAAATGTCATGACTTTCGGGTTATTTGGCAGGGAGTAATCCAAGAGAGATAACATTTGAGCGACGTGTCTGGCGCCAGCCCATACCGGAACCGTTCAGGCGAAGCATCCATACAGTCTCAGCGACTGTTCCGGGTTTATAACCTCTACCGGATTGTTATCAGCCTGGTGCTGACCGGGTTGCTGTTTGTCGACCCGACCCAGTTCAGCCAGCCGCCCGGGCTGGTCGAATACTATCAGACAGCGGTACTGGGCTATCTGATCCTCAACAGCACCATCGGACTGATGCAGGTTGGTGGCCTCAAGCCCAGCCAGCGACATATCACTCTTTCCGTGTTGCTGGATATCCTGATCATCCACTTTCTGCTGTTCACCGGCTCGGGCATGACTAATGACCTGGCCAACCTCATTATTATTTCAGTCGCAGCAGGTAATATTCTCACCCCCAGCCGTATGGGATTTTTCTACGCCGCGCTGGCTGCCATCTGCTCGCTGGCGGTTGCCGGCTGGGGCGTCCTGGCTCATGGTGAGAACGTCGACCTCATCGTCCGCGCCGGCTCTTTTGGCATTCTTTATTTTGGTACCGCGCTGATCCTGCAATCCATAACCCGTCGGATGTGGCGTAGTGAAGCTCTGGCGGACTCCCGCGCCCGCAGCATCCTTGAGTTGGAGAAGATCAACGAGCAGATCATTCAGCGAATGCGTACTGGTATCGTAGTCACTGATCAGGACGGACGTATCCGACTGGCCAATGGCGCAGCAAAAGAACTGTTGTTTGGCTCGCCGGGCACACAGAGCTACCAGGGCCGGGTGCTGCCAGTGGCGCTGCTGGAGGGACTGGTCCGATGGAAGCAAGCCCCCCTACGCCGGCCGCGCCCGTGCCAGATCCAGCCCGCGTCACCTTTGATTCAGGCCAGTTTTACGCGACTGGACGAGGAAAACAGCGACCTGATCCTGGTATTTATTGAGGATCTGAGTAAGGTTACCCAACAAGCTCAGCAGCTGAAGCTGGCGTCGCTCGGCCGCCTGACCGCAAGCATTGCTCATGAAATCCGGAACCCGTTAGGGGCCATAAGTCACGCGGCGCAACTGCTCGGGGAATCAGGCGATATCCCGGAAGCCGACCAGCGTATGCTGGAGATTATCCAGCGGCATTCGGTGCGAGTAAACGGGATTATTGAGAACGTGTTGGACTTGTCCCGCCGCCGGCCTGCCAACGCCCAACTCGTAGAGCCGGCACAATGGCTGCAGGAGTTTGTCCGTGATTATGAACAATCGGCCAGGCACCGCAACGAGGCGCCGCAGATCACGCTGGAGCTGGCCCCCGAGCTGCCGCCCGCGCGCTTTGATAAAAGTCAGATTGAGCAGGTGCTTACCAACCTGTGTGACAACGGGCTGCGTTACAGTCAGCAGCATACAGGCGTGCCAACGCTTACGCTTCGCGCAGGCCCGACTCTGGATGGAGAACGGGTATATGTAGACGTGGCGGATCAGGGCCCAGGCATTGCTGAAGAGCACCGCAACCTGGTGTTCGAACCGTTCTTTACTACCGATAAAAGCGGCACCGGCCTGGGCCTGTATCTGGCCCGTGAATTATGCGAGACCAATCAGGCCCATCTTGCTTTACTCAAGGATCAGGACGAAGGGAGTTGCTTTCGGATCACCTTCGCGCCGTCTGGTCGCTTGATTTAAGACCCCGTAAGGAAGTAGTTCTATGACCACCCATACCGCGCTGATCGTGGATGACGAACCGGATATTCGCGAACTGTTGGAAATTACCCTTGTTCGCATGGGCATCGCCACCCGCTCAGCCCCGGACCTTGCCACTGCCCGGGAACTGCTCGAGGCAGAGCCCGCCCATCTGTGCCTGACCGATATGAATCTGCCCGATGGCAATGGCATCGAACTGGTGGCATGGATTCAGGAACATCGTCCGGAGACCCCGGTCGCGGTCATCACCGCTTACGGCAATATGGACACCGCGATTGAAGCCCTGAAAGCCGGAGCCTTTGATTTCGTCAGCAAGCCTGTCGAACTGGCCCGCCTGCGGGAACTGGTCAACAGCGCACTGCGGTTGTCGGCACCGGAACACCAGGAGGTCCAGCAGAATGATGAGCCAGGGCTTCTGCTGGGAAATTCCCGGGAAATCCAGCGGCTGCGTGGCCAGACCCGAAAGCTGGCCCGGAGCCAGGCACCGGTATTTATCAGCGGCGAATCCGGAACCGGAAAGGAGCTGGTAGCCCGCATGATTCATATGCAGGGCCCCCGCTGTGACGCACCCTTTGTGGCCGTGAACTGCGGAGCAATTCCTTCGGAGCTGATGGAGAGCGAGTTCTTCGGCCATCGCAAGGGTTCGTTTACCGGCGCCAGTGAGAACAAGGAAGGCCTGTTCCGTAGTGCGGACGGGGGCACGCTCTTTCTGGATGAAGTGGCAGACCTACCATTGGCCATACAGGTTAAATTGCTCCGCGCCATCCAGGAAAAAGCCGTACGGCCCGTAGGCGAGAGCCATGAAGTACCGGTCGATGTGCGCATTCTCAGCGCCACCCATAAGAACCTGTCAGATCTGGTGATGGAAGGCAGCTTCCGCCAGGATCTTTTCTACCGCATTAATGTGATCGAGCTGTCGGTGCCGCCACTGCGTGAGCGCCCGGACGATATTCCGTTGCTGGCCAATCACGTGCTTGAGCGCATCGCCACCGAGTATGACTGTGCCCCGGCACGACTCAGCCAGGAAGCCGTCGCCTATCTGAAAGGCTATACGTTCCCCGGTAACGTACGGGAACTGGAGAATATTCTGGAGCGGGCTTTCACCCTGTGTGATTCTGAGGTGATCGACCGCCACGACCTGCATATCGGCACACCGCCAATGGATGTTCCCCGCGAGCGTGGCGATACAAGCGATGGCATCCCTGGTCACGGCGAACTTCCGCCGTTGCCGGAAGGAGAGATGGACCTAGAGCGGTACCTTGAAGCTATTGAACGCCATGCGATTGAGAAGGCGCTTGAGGCGACCCGTTGGAACAAAACTGCAGCGGCGAAGCGGTTGGGAATCAGTTTTCGGGCTTTGCGGTATCGGTTGAAGAAGTTGGGGATGGAGTAAAAGCCGCTCAACTACATGTCGCTGATACGTGTAGGCCCGTTCCCACCTACAGAGCAGTAATTCGCTGATAGCGAAAAAAACTGTCGACGTCAGACTCACCTTTTATCCACAAGGTGAGGAACGGGAGCGTGTACGGCGCCGATCAACAAGGAATGACTCTGCTTGACCTGCTGGTAACGGTGGCCATTGGCATCCTGTTACTTACTATCGCATCCCTCTCATGGACGCCCGTTGCAGAAGCATTCCAGGCATCCGCAGTTCAAAGTAACCTCCAGCGGGCGTTCACGTTGGCAAGGTCAGCGGCGGTCCACGAAAACACAGTCGTTACCCTTTGTCCTGTAACAGTAGACGGAAAATGTACCAGCGACTGGAGCAATCCTGTCGTTGTGTTTCTCGACGCTAAGAATCTGAAAGAAATCGAGGCGGACGAGCACGTAATCCAACATGTGGCCTTAGTCCGCACAGGAGAGCTTATCCCCAGTAAAAGTGGAGCAGGCCCCAGACGTTACTTTCAATTCAACTCCGACGGCACCTCTAAAGGATCAATCGGCAATTTAACGTGGTGCCCTCCATCAGGGGAAGCAAAAAGGGCAAACCATGTCCGAATCAATTTCGGAGGACGATTGATCTGGTCACGTGATACCAATGGCGATGGCATTGTCGAAGATGCCAGCGGTAACAATATTGCCTGCGAGTAAAACTCGCTTACCAGCAGTCAGGCTCAGCCGCCCCTTTCACACCCTGCTCGTCGATGGTCAGGGTTCCGCAATCATCACCCGACTGCATGGTTGTCGGCACGGCCTGCAACTCAAAATCGGAGCGACCGACGTTCCCCTTAAAGCTGATGTTGTAGGCTGTAGGCTCAGCTGTATTCCTTGGAGAGGTACTAAACGGCAGGGTGGGATCGTTACCACCGTCTCTGTAGTCGAACCCTGTTGAATAGCGGCGCTCCATCCATTGGGCGAGCTCGAGTAAGTCTGCCTGGGCCAACGCACGTCGCGTCCGTTCAACATGGGACGTATAGGAAGGGTACACGATAGCCGCCAAGATCCCGATTATTACAACGACAATCATTACCTCGATCAAGGAAAACCCTGCACTTCTGAACCTCTGCGGCTCTCTCATCTGAACGACCATCTCAAATCAAGTTTCTGAAATGCGCCAGCCACCCAGCAGGCTGGCGCTTGACTGTCTCATTTACCGGAGCTGCTCCCAATTGACGCGGCCCCAGTTAACGCTTCCTTCCTCCTGAATAGTATCCGCCTGACCAGTAGAGCCACTTACCACCTTACACTCATCCTCGCCAACGCAGCCCTCGATAATTGTCGGCGTGTTGATAATCCCAACTTCAGGATCAATACCGGAAACGGGAACATCATCACAATCCCCTTCGCATTCAGGATCGGCAACACTGTCGTCGTCTGTTATTTCTCCGTCATTGTTCGTATCAAATACGTCATAACCGAGCCGACCACCAGAATACAGCGATACCTCCATCAGCCAACTACGTCCCCCAGCTGCACATGGGTCTTCGGACGGAATCAGGGTCGGGAAAATAACCCGATCGGAACGAACGAGCGCTTTCGCTACGACTCTCTCCCCTCGAGCACCAGGCCCGCCATTCGACTCCTTCCAGAGCAGGTCAATAAACCAGCCATTATAGGTGCTGCTCGGCTGGTTATTTGAGACAACTCGCACCCTGTTGCCGCTGACCAGGCCCTCTTTAAGGATTTCCTGCTCCAACAGGTCGTCTCGATCGACCTCCTGACCACGGTCAATAATTCCGTAGAAAGATTCAACCTCAGGGTCTGCCGGAACCACGTTATCTCCGACGTTGTGGAAGCTGCCGGTTCCGAAGAAAACCATAACCTCGCCTCTTTCATTAAGAGCAACCACCGGGTCAGCAGTAATTGCCTGCCCTTCCGCGTCGAATAGCAAGTTGGCATCATCCCACTGGTTTGTGTTCGCCCCCTCGATATCGACGCGCCAGATACGACCTTCGGTGTCACCCACATAGATCCGATCGGCTACGCGGTCCCGATTCAGGTCAATAAGCACGGGAGAACCAAGATCGGCCCCATCGGTAGGAATCGTGATGGTTTTGATAATATCTCCGGTTCCTGCATTTAGTAGCCAGATCACACCATTGGCCAAACCAGAGTCATACCCGCTGCTTACTACTACACTAAAGTCACCGTTTGGCAGTGCGAAGATTGAGGGCTGCTGGATCAAATAGCCGGCATCGGGATGAGAAAACTCCCATAATACTTTCGACTCATCCATGTCCTCCGGGTCAGTTACGTCCAGGACAAAAACGGATTTGCCACCGGCACCCGTGGTACCGGCTACAATCGTTCTCCACCCCAGCGTACTGCCCAACCAGGCATCGCTGACACGGGGCGTTCCATCTACGAAGTAGCGGTGCTCATAGACTGGTTCCGTTAACTCCCAAAGGTTCTCAAACATCCCGGCTGGCACATACGCGAACAACTCATCTCCGCCGCCTTCTTCTGGATCAATATTACCGTTGAACCCATGCAGCATTCCGTCATTGGCGCCAACGAGAATTAAAGGAGGACGATCCTGATAAACATCGCTTGCCCGAAAATCGGCATAGCTGGTCACACTTTCAAACCCAGGAACAGACTGCAACCAGTGATACCCAAAGTTATCCTTGTGCACATACTGCGGGGAAGAGTTAACAATATCCCCTAGCCGGCTGTTTCGCTTTCTGAACGGCTTTGTCTGGTTCAGGTCTGTCTGTTCTTCCGCTCGAATACCACGGAGGTAATCCAGCCGGTCCTGCCCCATTGCAGCTCCTGCCAACGTGCCCTCCTCGGTCATACGCAGCGCATCCTTTTGGCTGTCAGCTAACTCACTCCACTTAAACTGGAGCCCAGTTGAGGACAACAGCGCGCCGTCATCATCGGCTAACGGAGCCGCTGTTAAAATGACCCGGCTTGCGATCTGGAGATCTGACCTGCCATCAAGCTTCTCTGCCGCACTCCATAAAGGCGACACTGCAATCTGCCCACTATCGGTAAGGTCGAGTGCGCTGAGGTTGCCACTCCAGGCAGAGCTATCAAATGACGCCTGGAAAATGGCAGTGTCAGCCTGTAATGACGTAGAGTTAGCCGCTACAGATGAGGCAGAACTGGACATCTCTGCAGTGATGTTTTTAAACGCTTTTCGCAAACTCTCAATCATCCGGTCTGCCTGTCCGGCGACATAAAAGTTATCAGGGCGTTTGAAACTGGTACCACCGACGGTTACGACTTCGTTGTTTGTATGCCACCAATTCTCAGGCAAAGACTCTGTTCTCGTGTAAGGATCGAATTCCGCCGCCTGGTCCTCAGGAATACGAAAACCACCGTACTTCGCAGCAAGATAGTACTGATTCTGGGAGGGCCCAAGCAGAACCTGGTTTTCGAGGACGTCGACCCAATGCGTAGAAGCGGTCTGTTTCCCGGGCAGGTCCGGTCTCATGTCGACCGTATGGTTGTCGTAGGCAAGCCCTGCGATATAGGCGGTGTTCTCTCGACCAGTGAACTGCTTGTCGCCAAGGCCACTGATGCCTTCCAGCTGACCCACCTTGTTGGTGGCGGTGGTGACGTTAACAGTATCATCACTACTGACTTCTGAGGGCAGGGTGGGCTCATCCTCTCGATAGCTTGTCCCCGGAAGGTTGCCATCATCGTGGGTGTTGACGTCGCCGATACCCAAAATGACGTTGGACTGGCAGGCGTACCTTATCGGATCTTCCCAGGTAGTAATTACCGGAAAGTTATCAGTATGTCGGGCAACATCGCCACCGCTCAGTGCGGTATAGCTGGGCACATTACCCTGATTTTTGAGATACCGGGTCGCGGCATAGTAAAGCTCACTGACCGGGTCCAACGATTTATGGGTGTAATTATTCAGCTGTCCGAACTTATTGATGTAATTGATAACGCCACTGTTCTCAACAGTCCCCGGGGTGTTTGCCGCATCATCGGGGTTGGGGTTGGTAACAAGAACTCCAGTATCTGCATCCCATTCAGCATATGGGTTCGGAACAAAACCCTCGCCTTCGACAAAGTGTTCCGGTCCGACATATTTTTGATTTGCACGCAGGACACCCCCATCGCGACGGTTGCTCGCATCGTTAAGGTAGCCAAAGACGCTATATCGGATATTCCTTGAGTTCTGCTGTATCAGGCCTTCTGGCTTCCAGCCCTGACTGTACTGGCGGCAGTTATCTTCCAGACCGACAGTTGCATCACAAACCTTAACTCGTACTGCAGCTTCATAAGCCTCAAAATTATACCAGTGCTTGCCCACTTTCTGCTTCTTGGGATAGTTGTCTGGGTCCGGATCTCCATCATAGGAGGTAGTGTAGCCATTAACATTATCGTTACCCAGGCTGAACCTCATGTCCTTGTTGAGCCCGCTGATCTTTACGGTGATTTTATCAGTGTTAAAAGGAGTCGCGCCCTGGACGAGACCTGCACCCTCAATAACCCGGTCAGGCAAACCACTCTGGCCCGGATGCCGCGCTTTCTCCAGCCAGGTTTCCGTAGGTGTATCCTTTACTCGATAGCCACCAGTAAGAACTTTCCGGAAAGGGTCGATTGTCTGAGTCGTGGCCCAGTTGAGGAAGTTACCACTCCACTCCCCCTCTCCATAACATTGCCTGCCTGAAGCAAGGCTGGTGGGATAGAAATGATTGTTCTCATGATTGGCCCCGGCGTAACTGTACCGGTAGCATTTTGCAGGATCGAAGTAGCCCTCGAAGCGCGTATTAGGGCTATAGTTCCCCAGGTTAGCCAGACTCTGTATGGTCGGATATTCTACCGATGGTGTCAGAACAAGGTTACCTGGAACACCACTACCTCCGCCCAGAAATAGCGGAGCCTGGGCAACTTCAGCGGAGGTGTAGTGAATAGGGGCGATAGTGAGCAATAAGGCCGCCCCAAAATGGGCTGCCCGGTGGTATTGAACGCCGCGGAACTTACTCATTAATTTACCTGAAAATTTCATTTCCTGATCTCCACTGCCCACAGGCCCAATAGTCCGTTACCGGTTTTTAAATACTGATGTAATAATGGCTACAGAGTCCGCGGAACCACCATGGCCCCGGGCTGTAATTCGGTAATACACAGGCTCCACGAAGCTGGACAGATCCGTACCAGGTGGCACAATAGAATCGATTTGTTCGATGAAATAAACCGGCCGGGTAGAAGTCCGATCGATATTGTCGCCGTAGGTAATGATACCACCACCGGTATCTTCAATATCCGCTGGCCAATCGGGCCGGTTGTCTGCACCGACGCGATAAAGACCATTACTATTTGGGAAATGATCAGGGGCATTCGTCCGCAGTGTATTTTCTGCTTCTCTCAGCGCCGCTTCAGCAGCTTGAAATGCCAGCTCGTGATCTTGCAGGTTACCAGTCATCCGATCTTGCAGAATAGTGCTCTGCATGCCGGCTACCCCGATAAGACTAAGAAGCAGAAGCATAACCAATGATACAATCAGTGCAGACCCGGACTGCCTATGCTGATTCGGCCTGACAGCGGGAATACCGTCGTTCATAGCTCTTTGACCCATCGTATTTACTCCAAACGGTTCCGGATGCCAATCGTTAATGCCCCCACTAACCGTGCCCGGCGGTCAGCCCCTGGGTCGATCTCGGCCCCAACAAGGTTAAAGACTTGTGCATTATCTTCTTCCAAAACCTTGTCACCGGAACGCATCAATAATGAGAGACGTACACTGACCACATTTTCCCAGTTGCTAACATCATCTGCAGGCAGATATCTCTCTGCTCGCCGTTGGGCGTTGCTGATGCCGTAGAGCACTTGCATTTGTTCAACACCAGAAACCAGTTCTACCGGGTTAGTGTCCGGAGCGCCTGGCTCAAGTGCCACGCGAAATAATGAGGGCTCTCCGTCCGCACCCAGCCCTACGAAATACCCCGTGCTGTGATACGTGTATATCGCAGAATCATCGGTATGGCTGGCAAGATCATTAGTCAGGACGTTACCCGGTGAATTTCCGCCCCCCCGGGTAATGGTATTGGCGCTCGCGTTATTTGTTTTCTGAAACCGGTCACCGCCACTACAATCGTCCATTATGGCCAGTAATATTGTCTGGGCGGGGATTCCTGAAGGGCCATCAGTACCGATAGTGCTTGCAGGAGGAGAAGGATTACCGGTAAGCGTGACATCTACCCGAACTGCGCTGTTCACAACAAGGATATCTGTTCCCGTCAATGCGTTGCTTGAAATAATCGCCGGTACAGTATCAGAAGCCCCGTTGACCCAGTTGCCACCTCCCTTAACCGGAGCAGCAAGAGTCACCTCATCGCCAAGCCCGGTGTCTGGTGCCTCCCATCCGATAACAGCTCTGTCCAGATCAAACAGACTCGCGTTATACGCGGCGTCCGTAGTATCCAGGTGATCGGTCGGTGAACCGACCAGACACCCCTGATGCCCAGCCATACGAACGTCCTGGCTTAACCTTGACAGGGAAAATCTGAGATTTTCCTGAAGCAGAGCAATAGCATCACTGGTGCGATAGGTCTTACTGGATCCGAGGAAAACCTGCGTCACCCCCAAAGTCAGCACGGTTCCCAGAAGCAGCGCTATCATCAATTCAACAAGCGACAACCCTTTTTGACCACCTGCCAGACCTTGCTTGCTAACTGAACTCCCTAACATCATCAAATCTCCGCCGTCATGGTCAGCGAGCCGTCATCATTATTTCCAGAGTTAGCATCCCAGGTCACATCTACGGTGACGCTGTTGCCACTAACCTCAACGGAGCCGTTTCCGTTAGGCAACAGGCAGGCCAGAGCGTTGTGCCACTCTGCAATGTCATCAGTCGCGACTCCCCCATTGCTGATCGCAAAGTCTGTCTGACACTCAAGGTCATCAGCCGCGTCGGTATCATAAGCGCTCAGGTTTTGCCTGTTCGCTCTTGCTCGTTCAAACAGGTCTTCTGCGAGAAAGATCGCCTGGCTGCGATTGCGTGCTTCACTTGTCATCGTCAAGCCCGTGGTTTGCAATGACCCCAAACCCAGCAGACCTATAGCGAGAATAAGTAAGGAGACCAGGACCTCTATCAATCCAAATCCACTCTGGCGGTATCGAATCGTCAATGACAGTTTCTCCATATCATTTTTCATCATGGACAATCACTCTTGGCAATCCGGACCTGACCGCTAGGCAGAATCCTAATTTCTCGCTCCACACCAACCTCACCGGTTTTACAATTGGCAGGCCGCACCTCAAGAGTGAGGTCACCTGCCCCTCCGGCACGTTCTCCCCGATGGTTGAAAGTGACGGTAGTGAAGGCTGACGCAAA
>JAJUHY010000186.1 GCA_029265735.1 Marinobacter segnicrescens
ACCGCCCTGGGCGGCGGCACCGTGCGGGATATTCTGCTGGGCAACTTCCCGGTCACCTGGACCCAGCATCCGCTCTACATCTACATGACCATCGGCGGCGGCCTCGCCACCATTGTTATCGCCCGTTTTATGCGGCGCCTGCACCAGCTGTTTCTGGTGCTTGATGCGATCGGCCTGGTCGCGTTTACCGTGATCGGCTGTAATGTGGCGATGCGGCTGGGCTATGACACGGTTGTAGTGGTCATGGGGGGGATTACCACCGGCATTTTCGGCGGCATTATCCGGGACATCATGTGTAACCGCACACCCCAGGTGCTACGCCATGAACTCTATGCCAGCGTCTCGCTGGTGGTAGCACTGTTTTATCTGTTCCTGCTGCGGGAGGGCGTGAGCGAGAACGTTACCCTGCTGGCGGCCTTCAGTGTCGGGTTGCTGTTGCGGATGTCGGCTATCCGCTGGAAACTGTCGTTACCGGTGTTCAGCTACTCCCCGGGTCGGTGGGCGGACTGACGGCTCGCGGTAGCGCATCACCCTCAGGGAAGGTTCGGGCCTGGTACCGGGGCTGCGGGTCAGCAGTCCTTGCCGGGGCGAGAACTTGCCAGCAGGGGCAGACGCAGTTCCCAGTCCATGCCCCCAGCCGCGTTTCCGGTTGAGACCAGCGCGCCGCCGTACTGGGTCACCACCATTTCCACGATAGCCAGGCCCAGGCCGTGGCTTTCGGGCGCGGCACGACCGGACCGGATGTCGCCATTCATGCCCTGGTCCCGCACCAGCACCCGCATTTCGGGCCTGCCGGCATTGTCAGCAGCTTCCTGCAACCGAAGCTCACACTGACCCTCCGAATACTTGAGGGCATTCTCCACCAGGTTCCGTAAGGCGACCACTGCCAGCGCCCTGGGCACGGCCAGGCGGCCCCCGGGAACCGGGTCGGGCTGTTCCATCCGTTCCCGTTGCGGCAGGTCTGCCAGTGCCCCTTCGATCATGTCGCCAACGGGGCAGCCCTGGCCGATGGCGTTATCAGGGTGCTCCATGCGGGTCAGCATCAGTAGTTGTTCGGTGACGGTTTGTAGCTGCGCCACGCCTTTTGCGGCGTTACTGAGGGCCTGCTGCTGGCGCTCACCAGTGACCCGCTGGGCCACCTGCAGGTGCGTCTTGATGCCGGTCAGCGGGGTACGAAATTCATGAGCGGCGTTGTTGGCAAAACGTTGCTCACGGGCCATGGTGCTGGTTACCCGCGCGAACAGGCCGTTCAGGGTTTCGACCACCGGGGCAAGTTCCGCCGGCGCCCGCTCTACCTGTACCGGATCAAGGGATTCCGGCGTACGCCTGCGCAGCTGGTCGTGCAGGGCCTGCAACGGCCCGAGACCGCCGCGGACCCCCCACCAGAGCACCGCCAGGCCGCCCAGCAGGGCCAGGGTAAAGGGCACGACCATCACCAGCACGATGCTGTTTTCCAGCGCCAGCCGTTCCGACATGCGGTCGGCAGTGGTAATGAACGTGCCGTTCTGTTCCAGGGTGTAGAGCCGCCACTGCTCGTTGCCGATCTCACGGGTACTGAAACCCGGGCGGGGCTGGCCCAGGGACGGCCCATGTATGTCACTGGTCTGAAGCAGAACTTCGCCGCTGGCGGCCCGGATCTGGCAGGCGACGCCTTGGGCTTCCGGCTCCACCAGCAGCGGGCCGCTGTGCGCGGACACCAGCATACTGGGCTGACGGGCAACCAGGCCAGCCACCATGGTCGCGGAGGACGCAAGGCGCTGGTCCAGGGTGTGTGACACCTGCTGGTCCAGGTGCAGGTACATAATGGCCGCCACCGACAGCCACAAGACCAGGAAGGCGCAGCCCAGTGACCAGATCAGCCGATTGCGCAGGCTCATGAGCCAGCTCCGGTGAGGGGCTCCGGAGGCGGGCCCAGCCGGTAGCCCAGCCCCCGTTCGGTAACCACAACGTCGCGGTAGAGTTTGCGCCGCAGGTGGTAGATGTGCACGTTCAGGGCGTTGCTCTCGACGCCGGAATCCATGCCATAAAGGCCATCCTTGAGCTGGTCCTCGGTAAGTAACGCGCCCCGGCCGTTGATCAGTTTTTCAAGCAGCGCAAATTCCCGGCGTGACAGGCTGACTGGTTCGCCCCGCAGCAGGACCTGCCCTGCGTCGGGCCGCACGGTGAGTTCGCCATGATGCACTTCAGGCGCAGCCCGGCCAGCGGCCCGGCGTACGAGGGCGTTGAGCCGGGCAGCCAGTTCATCCAGTTCGAAGGGCTTGAGCACGTAGTCGTCGGCACCGGCTTTCAGCCCCCGTACCCGGTCCTGCACCGCGTCCCTGGCGGTAAGTATGAGCACGGGCGTGGCCACGCCCTGCTGGCGCCAGCTGCTGAGCAGGTCCATACCGTCGCCATCCGGCAGGCCCAGGTCGAGAATCACCACATCACAGCCGAACTGTGCCAGCGCCCCCCGGGCCTCCCGGCTGGTACGCACCCGGTCCACGGTGCAATGGTGCAATTCCAGCCCGGCTTCCAGCCCGGAAGCCACCAGGTCATCGTCTTCAATCAGTAATACGTGCACGTTGGTACGGATCCCCTGGCGTGATGCACGCCATCAGTGTCGGCTTCGTTAATGTTGACTTAATCGGGCCGGGGCAGACTTCTGCGCATTGGACAATCCAATCAATGTTGAGTCAACGGGAGTACGGCGTGGGAATTATCCGGCTCTGGATACCGATACTATCCGCTCTGGTCGCGATCGCAACCAGCTGGCCAGCTGCAGGCCAGTCGCTTTTCGGCGGTGGCGATGATTTTCTGCCGGTACAGGAGGCATTCCAGTACCAGGTGGAAGACAACGGCGATGGCACGGTGTTCCTGACATGGGATATCGCCCCCACGTACTACCTGTACCAGGAGCGGATGCAGATCGAAGGCGTCGGCGGTGAGCTGGGGGAGATCCGATATCCCGCCGGCGAGATGATCCACGATGAGTTTTTCGGTGACTCCGAGGTGTTCTATCAGCGTGCTGATATTCTCATCCACGTCGGCGACGCCAGAGGGCTGGAGCTCACCTGGCAGGGATGTGCCGACGCCGGCTTGTGCTACCCCCCGCAGACCGCAACGGTTGACCTGGACGGCAACCCGCTGGCCGCGTCCGACCTGGAGGCGGATGGCGGCGGCAGCGGTGCCGGCAACCTGCCGGCGCAGGCTGAGCGTGCCGAGGATCCGTCGGTGGCGCTGGCGGAAGACCAGGCCCTGACCCGGCAGCTGGCGTCCAGCGGCCTGTTCTGGAACCTGGCGGTGTTCTTCGGCCTGGGCCTGCTGCTGGTGTTCACGCCCTGTGTGTTGCCGATGATCCCGATCCTGTCCACCGTCATTGTCGGCAATGAGGCCGGGCGTGGCCGCGCCTTCGCGCTGTCCGGTGTCTATGTGGTGACCATGGCGATGACATACGCGCTGCTGGGTGTGGCGGCGGCTCTGGCCGGCGCCAACCTGCAGGCCATGCTGCAGGCGCCGGTATTTATTTTCGCCATTGCCGTGGTGTTCGTTCTGCTGGCGCTGTCGATGTTCGGCCTCTACGAGCTGCAGTTGCCGGCGTTCGTCCGTGACCGCCTGGGCCGGGTCAGTGACCGGCAGCAGGGCGGCAGCCTGGCCAGCGCGGCGGGTATGGGCGTGGTGGCGGCCCTGCTGGCCAGCCCCTGCATGACGGCACCGCTGGCCGGAGCCCTGATTTACATCGCCGACACCGGCGACGCGGCGCTGGGTGGTCTGGCGCTGCTGGCGCTGGGTCTGGGCATGGGCGCGCCGCTGATTGCCCTGGCTACCTTCGGGGCTGGCCTGTTGCCCAGGCCGGGTGTCTGGATGGACGGTGTGAAGGCTGTGTTTGGCTTCATCTTGCTGGGAACGACGGTGTATTTCCTGGAACGGGTGCTGGACGACGCCCTGACACTGGCCTTGTGGGGGGCGCTGACCATCGCCCTGGGCTTCTCCCTCTGGCACATCGCCCGGGCCGTGTCCCGCAGTGCGCCACTGCGTACGCTGACCAGTAGCGCCGGCGCGGTGGTGACACTCTGGGGGGCGCTGATGATGATCGGAGCGGCCGCTGGCGGCAGCGAGCCCTGGCAGCCACTGCAAGGACTGACCCTGGCCAGTGCCGGCGATGTTCCTGCCGAGTCCCGGTATGCGCAGTTTGACGGTTTCAAATCGGTAGCCGATCTGGATGATGCCGTGGCCGCCGCAGGCAGCCAGGGGCAATGGACGCTGGTCGACTTCTATGCCGACTGGTGCGTCTCCTGCAAGGTGAACGAAGAGGTAGTGTTCGGTAACGAAACCGTGATTGCGGCGCTGTCGGACATGCAGTTGTTACAGGCGGACGTAACGGCAAACGATACCCTGGACCAGGAACTGATGCGCCATCTTCAGGTTATCGGCCCCCCCACCATTATGCTTATCGGCCCTGACGGGCGGGAGCACCGGGCACAGCGCACCACCGGTGAAGTGTCTGCCGAGGTGTTCCTGGAGCGTCTGGAACAGGCCCGGCAGATCGCACGTTCGGCGGCCAAACAGGCCGAGTCGCCCGTTTATGATCTTCCCCCGGCAGCATTGACCCAGCTCCAGCAACGGGGCATTCTGGCGACCGATGATCAGGCAAAATACACTGATCTGTCCCTGTCAGCCCGAGTGGTGGGCATCTGGGAC
>JAJUHY010000319.1 GCA_029265735.1 Marinobacter segnicrescens
CCCCGTCCAGCTCCTGGGTGATCAGCGTTGAGACGTTCTTCGCGGTCACGAACCCAAAGTGAATCTGTACGTTGATCTGGGGGTTAATGGCCCGCAGGCGCTCCGCCATCACATCGGTCTTGGTGCGGCCATACTGACCTTCAAGGGCATGGAGCTGACGGTTGGTATTGGATACGCACACATCGTCCATATCAATCAGGGTGATCGTGCCGATACCGTTGCGGGCCAGCGCTTCGGCTGCCCAGGAGCCAACGCCACCAAGACCAGCCACGGCAATATGAGCGTCACGAAACGCCTGGGCTGCCTGCCGGCCATAGAGCCGTTCTATGCCGCCGAAACGAAAAGGATAGTCATCACTGCTCATGGATGTGCCACTTCCTGATACGCAATAAAGCGGGCCATTCTACCGCAGGCAGAGGCCCGGGTGAGAACGTGATTTCACGGATGGGGTTGAGCGTCGGTGCAGCGCAGGCAGCAGCGCGCACCGTCAATTACTCTTCCAGGTAGGTGTAGCCTTCCAGCCCGGCTTCCAGTTCCTGCAACAGGGATTGTTGCTGCCCGCTCTCTATTTCGCTGGTGGCGAACCGGGCGCGGTAGGCCTCAAGCAGCGCCTGGGGATTGAAATTCACGTACCGCAACACATCGGCCACGGTGTCGCCTTCGGTAGGTTCACTGACCTGATACTGGCCGTTCTTGTCCAGCCGGACGTCCACCGAATGGGTATCACCGAACAGGTTGTGCATGTCGCCGAGAATTTCCTGATAGGCACCGGTGAGAAAAAAGCCAATCAGCAGAGACTGGTCATCTTCCTGTTCCGGCAACGCCAGGGTCGTCTCTAGCCCCTGGCCGTCCACATACTGGTCAATCCGTCCATCGGAGTCACAGGTGATGTCCTGTATCACCGCGCGCCGGTTAAGGGGCCGGTCCAGGCCTTCAATGGGAAGCACAGGAAATATCTGATCAATGCCCCAGATATCGGGCAGTGACTGGAACAGCGAAAAGTTCACAAACAGCTTCTCCGCCAGCTTTTCATTCAGCTCATCAACGATCTCCCGGTGCGCCCGGTTGGCGCTGCTCAGTTGCTGTTGCAGCAGACGACAGCTGGCTGTGTAGATCCGCTCGGCTTCGGCCCGCTGACTCAGAGTGAGCAGGCCGTGGGCGAACTGGGCGTGGACGTCACTCATGGCATGGAGCAGGTCGTGGTAGATCTCAATGCGTGAGCGCGGACTATCGGGCTCTGTCAGGTGACAGTAGTCACGCCAGAGATCATGGAGCGGCCCCGGGGCGTCAGCGTCGGGGGCGGTAGGTGTCCGCGCCTCCGGTGGCTCCCGGTCAATCACGTTGGTGACCAGCACGGCATGGTGGGCGGTGAGGGCACGGCCGGACTCACTGATCAGGTCCGGATGGGGTACGCCGGCCCGCTCACATTCTGACTGCAGGGTATGGACCACGTTCCAGGCGTATTCCCGCATGCTGTAGTTGATGGAACAGCTGCTACGGGACCGGGTGCCTTCGTAGTCCACCCCCAGCCCGCCGCCGATATCCACCGTACCCACCGGCGCACCCAGGTGCCGCAACTCGCTGTAAAAGCGGGCGCACTCCCGCAGGCCGGTCTGGATATCACGGATGTTGGCAATCTGGGAGCCCAGATGGAAATGCAACAGTTGCAGCGAGTCGAGGGCATCGGCCGCCCGCAGTCGCTCCACCACATCCAGCACCTGACCCGCCGACAACCCGAATTTGGACTTTTCACCGCCGGTGTTCTGCCAGTTGCCCTTGCCGATGGTGGCAAGTCGCGCCCGTACACCGATAAGCGGCCGCACCTCCAACCGACGGGCCTCTTCGAGAATCAGCTTCAGCTCAGAGGGTTTCTCCACCACGATGAAAACCTGCGAGCCCAGCTTCTGGCCGATCAGTGCGGTACGGATATATTCCCGATCCTTGTAACCGTTACAGACGATCACCGAGCCCCGGCCGGACAGTGCCAGTACCGCCATCAGCTCGGGCTTGCTGCCGGCTTCCAGGCCGATCTGGCCGTTGGCGGCGGCGGGCTGCGCCTGCAGCAGCTCTTCCACCACACGGCGCTGCTGGTTCACCTTGATGGGATAGACGGCGGTATAGCGGCCCTGATAGCCCCGCTCAATGGCCACATCGTTAAAAGCCTGGCACAGGGAGTTCACCCGATCGTGGAGAATATCCGTAAAGCGCAGCAGTACCGGAAGCGCGATATCCTTCTGGTTGAGCTGGCGGATCAGTGCGGGCAGGTTGATGGTCTGGTCCTGGCGCTGCCGGTGGGGCCGAATCAGAACATCGCCATCGGTGCTCACATCAATATAACCGTCGCTCCATTGCGGAATGTTATAGACCTGGCTGGCGGTGGATCTGATGGTCATACTGGTATCCTGAGTCGCGAATGGGCCGGGAGTCGGGCGCGCCCATTGTAGGCTGCACCGCCCACCGGTGGAACCCGCAAGACAGCGATATCAGGCAATAAAACCTTTGGCTGTGGGGCCTCCGGCCCTACAATGGCGCCCAGTCATAAGGGAGGTTCAACAATGAGCACACTGGACAAGAACTGGTTTACCGAAGTTTTCCAGGATCAGGGCACGGCATTCTCGTTACAGGTCCGGCGCAAGCTCCACGAGGAGCAGACCCCGTTCCAGAAACTCGAGGTCTGGGAAACCGAGACCTTCGGCAATCTGATGGTGCTGGATGGCTGCGTGATGCTGACCAGCCGCGACAATTTCCTGTACCACG
>JAJUHY010000189.1 GCA_029265735.1 Marinobacter segnicrescens
AATGCTGGCAGATCAGGAGTACAGCGGACACAGTTCCATCCACGACGACAGCATGGCAGAAAAACTCGGCTTCCGGGCTGGCCCGATCGAAGGCCCGACCCATTTCAGTCAGTTCGTTCCTTTGCTGGCGGAGGTCTGGGGTAAGGAATGGTTTGAGCGGGGCTGCTTTTCGTCCCACTTCCAGAACATGGTGGTCGAAGGCGAGCAGGTACGCGCCTTTATCGAACGACCCGTCGCCGGGGCGACCCGGGTCCGTGCCTGGGCTGAGAAAGCGGACGGTACACCGGTGCTGGAAGCCAGCGCCAGCCTCGGTTCCGGGCAGACTTTGCTTGACGAGCGGATGGCAAAGCTGCGGGCTCCGGAAAAGCTGGTGATTCTGGCGGATCTCCAGGTAGGCATGAAAGGCGAACAGGATGAGCGCGTGCGCATGGACCCGGACCAGCATATGGGTAACCTGTACCCCTTCTCGCTGAATCAGAAGCTCGACGCCATCACCGAGAATTCTCCCTGGTATCAGGATGGCAGCGCCAGTCCCTGGGGACGGCCGATCATCCCGCTCGAAATGGTCAGCGTACTGGCCAACTACAGCGGTAAGCAGGCGGGCTTTCCGGTGAAACAGCCGGCGGTTGGCCTCTTTGCCGATCAGGAGATTCGCATGGTGGATGGGCCGCTGTTTGTCGGCGAAGACTATCTGATCCGCCGCGAGGTGGTTGCCCTGGCAGAGAGCAGACGGACCGAATCCTACTGGGTCCGCTCGCGGATCTACGATGCCACCGGCGAACATCTCAAAGCAGAGATGTTGTTGAATCATGCCACCCTGAAACATTCCTACCCGGACTATGACAAGGAAGTGGCGAAATAAAGCCGGGTATCAGCACCCCGGAGCCCGGGGTGCTGAGTGGCCGTTAACGACGTTCAAATACCGTAATGGTCACCCGCCGCAGACCCGGTGTGATGGTGCCCACAAAGTCGGTGTGGTTCATCCAGTCGTAGCGGCTCGCGGTGGGTGCTTCGAACAGAGGCAAGGTCAGATCACCACTGCCATAGTCACCGCAGTTGCGGACCACAATAAGCTCACCGTCGTTTGTGCGCAGGGTATAGCGCGCCTCCAGGGTCAGATCACCGCCAACCGTCAGCTGGTAGTCCGCACCGCCGGGGTTGACCGAACCTGACACACTTCCGCTAAAGCTGCCGCCCGTGATGGGAATGATCCGGCGTGCCCCGTCACGGGATTCACCCACTGACTGGAAGCCACCGATTCCGACTCTGGCCTGCAATACCTGATCCCCCTGACGGGAGCCCGGCGCCACGGCGGGGCAATCCCAGCTTTGCTGCCGTACCGAATTGTCTGACGGTACCCGCACGGTCTCGGCACCAGGTCTGGCAGTGATATTTCGGTAGACGCTCAGCGCGACGCCATCCGGGGTAATCTCTCGAACGCCCACGTAGACCCCTTCGTGAAGCCAGCGATATTCGCTGCGCTGGGGCGCCTCAAACCGTGCCACAAAGCGCGTTTTATCACCGTCGGCAACGCCACAGTTACGCATATAGATCAGGTCGCGGTTGCTGGTCTCGATGGTATAGCGGCTTTCGTGTTCCCGGGCGCCGCTGGGCAGGGTCAAATCAAAGTCCAGGGAACCCGGCAGAATACTGCCCTGAAGACCATTACTGGTATCCGTGAGGCGCGCGCCCGCCACCGGCAGGACGGTTCGCTCACCATAGGGTGTCTGCCCCACCTCGAGGATATCGTTAACCGGAAGCAGGGTCCGGAACACCAGCTCCCCCGTGGTTGGATCGGGGATGCCGCCCGGCATGCCGCAGGTCCAGGTGGAGTCCGGGATAATGGTCGCGCCAGCGGTTACTGGTGGCTCGCCGGGGTCCGGGTCTGGATCCGGCTCAGGGCCGCCGCAGTTGATGGTACAGCCAGTGTCAGAGTCACCGGTCAGAACCACCGTGCGGAGATCGCCCCGCTCCAGGAAGGAGCTTGCTTCCAGACGAAAACGCAGCTGAACAAAGCGATCCGCATCCGGTAGCTGAACCTGACTCTCACCGCTCAGATCCCGGCCGCCTTCCAGCAGTTGAAACGTGCCGCCATCCAGGGACACTTCCACAATAAGCTGTTCGCCCGCATCCAGGCCACTGGTCTCCCGGTCCCAGAGTAGCGATAGCCCTTTAAGGCCATTGGTATAGATGATGTCAGACGTGATTACCGCTGCTTCGCCGCCCCGGAACCGGGCGTAACCGTCCCGGATCCAGATCCGGCCTTCGGTGCTGAACGCGATGGCATCGCTGTCAAAGTTTTCTTCGAACAGTACCTGTGGTGCGGCGGCACTGAGGGTGGGCAGCACTGCCGCTACAAACCCCAGCGACAGCCAGCCTTTCCGGCTGGTGAAATGACGAGAATACGGACGTAGACCTTCCATAGATTGGCTCCTTGCAGTCACGATGGCCCAATGGACCTTTGGCCAGCGGGCGCGGAATGATCATTCACTACGACAGGAGCAAAACTGGCACGAGGCCTGATAACGGCCAAGTTAAACTTTTATAAACAGGGCATCAGCCGCATCTGAAAGTAAAGTACGTTGCTGAGGTATGTGCGCTGTGAACCGGAGCACACAGCCCGGTCAGGTAACGACACGGGCTGGAAGGATGACAATCGGGCGGGTTATTTCAGATAGTAATCAAAAGTCGAAACGACTCTTACTGTCTTGACCGGCTGCTGTTCCGCCATCACACCCGGCGCCTGGTCCCGGGCCAGTATCTGGAACACGCCCTGGTTGGCCCTGCGCAGGCCGCCAAGTTCCGCGTCGGCGTCGCGGGCAAACTGCTGGGCGGACTCCCGGGCTGCAGCGGTGGCGTCCGCGATCATCTGCGGCTTGATATCGTTCAACCGGGTAAACAGATAGGTGGGTCCGGTGGGGCCATAATCAGAGGACAGGATCACGCCGGAGTCCACCAGATCACTGACGTTCTGGGCCGCCTGCCGTACCTTCTCCACATCCGTGGAACGGACCATCAACACCTGGGTGATGATGAATTTGCGGATTCCGGTGTCGGTCTGATAGGGATTGGCTCCGGAGTCCACGACGTCCATGCGCTGCAGCTCAACCGAATCGCCGGGTATGGCCTGCAACTTGAGGAATGCCATCACTCCCTCACGGCTACGACGGGCCTGTTCGCGAGCCTCGTCGAGGGTCTCGCCGGTGGCGGCAAAACGGATCGGCCACAGGGCCAGGTCAGCAGTGACCTCCTGCTCAGCCACGCCCTTGACGGTGACAAAACGGTCTCCGGTCCGCATCTGAGTCAGTCCGTCCTGCAACAGCGACGCCGACACAATCATGCTCAGACCAATAATCACGGCAATGAGAATTCGCATCCCAACTCCTTATTCCGCTTGATGTATTGGCCCCAGCATACCCCAACCGGAGCGCTGTCACTACCGCGGGGCCGGTGGCAGAAGGTTTCAGGCCGCCTGACTCTCGCTGGCAGCTTCGAGACAGGCCATGAACGCACTCACGTCCTTCACCTTGCGGGCCGCGGGCCAGAGTTGTTCCGCCTCGGGGAAACCCTGACGGAGGTAATTGAGCCACTGCTTCAGGCGTCCGATGACAAAGTGGTCGTCCAGCCGGGTCTGCAGGGCTGCGGCATAGTCCGAGATCAGGGGAATCACGTCCGGCCAGGTCATGGGGGTATCTTCCTCCCCGTCCTGGCTGGCCTTGATCCGGCGAGCCAGGTCCGGCCGGGCGATCAGACCACGGCCGATCATCACATCGTCACAGCCAGACACTTCCCGGCACCGCCAGTAATCCGCCACCGTCCAGATCTCGCCATTGGCGATGATATGGGTTTTGACCACCTCCCGTACCCGGGCGATTTCTTCCCAGTAGGCCGGGGGCCGGTAGCCATCCACCTTGCTGCGGGCGTGGATCACGATTTCCGCCATCCCCGCTGCTTCAAGCGCCTGGGCGCAGGCAACGGCCATGGAGCGGTCATCGTACCCCAGCCGCATCTTGGCGGTGACCGGAACATTAGCTGGCACCGCCTGCCGGAGCGCGGCGGCAATCTCATACATCCGCTCCGGCTCTCGCATGAGAACACAACCGCCCTTATGACGGTTGACGGTTTTGGCGGGGCAGCCGAAATTGATGTCCACCTGCCCTGCCCCCAGCTCGACAGCTTTTGCGCCGTGTCGTCCCATCATCTCCGGATCTGAACCCAGCAGCTGCACGGCCACCGGGGTCCCTGCCCGGGTCAGGGCACCGTTGTTCAGTTCCGGGGCAAACTTGTAGAAAATCCGCGGCGGCAACATGCCCTGGGTCACACGAATAAATTCCGTCACGCAGCGGTCGATGCCACCGACCCGGGTCAGGGTTTCGCGGATAGGCGCGTCCACCAGCCCTTCCATGGGGGCAAGAATAATTCGCATGAAAGCTCCGGAATCAGATTCGAATGGGAATGATGTGGCCAGGAATCAGGCAGAGCGGATTGTAAGCAATCGCAAGGAAAGATGGTATCCGGGTATCCCTGAGCGGGATACCCGGAGAGGTTACTAGTGTCCCGTCTGGTTAATTCGCTGATCTACTGAGCCACTGAGAGGCTTGAGAGCAAGGCGCGCTGACGAAGGTTTGGTGGCTCCAAATCGAGTCAGTGCAACGCGGCTATCAAG
>JAJUHY010000254.1 GCA_029265735.1 Marinobacter segnicrescens
CGAAGCTCCGGAGCGGCCGGAAGTGCGCCTGGATACATCAATCATGTCTGTCGATGAGTGTGTCGACCGTCTGCTCAGTTATTTGCAGCAGCGGGAACTGATCCTGCCGGCCGACAAAACCTCCTGACTTTCACGTCGATCGGCCTGTTTATTACCTTATGCCTATTCCGTATTTGGAAAAAGCTTCCTTAGCGGTTTAACTGTGCGCTCTGGTTATTAAAGCCGCCGTTACTATTCCACTTTAAGCTGCAAATGCTGGTTAAGGAGCCCATGGATCATGGCGTGGGAAGCCATTTTTACGCTGGTTTTACTGGTGCTGGTCCTCGGCACCCTGGTTCTGACCCGGATCGCGGCCGACCTGGTCCTTATGACGTCTCTGGTGATTCTGGTCGTTACCGGCATTCTTACCCCGGCATCCGCCCTTGCGGGGTTTGCGAACCCCGGCGTTATTACCATTGCCACCCTATATGTGGTTGCCGCTGGGCTAAAAGAAACCGGCGCCGTCCAGTGGATTGCCCGGCGTTTATTAGGCCATCCGAAGTCGGCCGCCGGGGCTCAGGCCAGGCTGATCGCACCCACCGGAATCCTCAGCGCCTTCATGAACAACACGGCGGTGGTGGCCATGTTTATACCCGCGGTTCAGGACTGGGGTCAGCGCCTCGGTATTTCCCCTTCCAAATTACTGCTGCCTCTTAGCTATGCCACGATATTGGGCGGTACCTGTACCCTTATAGGAACCAGCACCAACCTGGTGGTGGACGGGCTGCTGCAAAGCCGGCTGGACATTAATCTGGGTCTGTTCGAGCTGGCCTGGGTGGGGCTGCCATTGCTGGTGGTTGGCGGCACATTCCTGGTGCTTTTCGCCAACCGGCTGTTACCCGACCGGGGTGGCCTCAGCGAGGAGCTGGAGGAAGTCCGGGAGTATGGGGTTGAAGTCGAAGTGCTCAGCCCGGGGCCACTGGTCGGGCTCACCGTGGCCCAGGCCGGCCTGCGGGCGTTGAAATACGGTTATCTGACGGAGATTGACCGGCAGGGCCGTTTGATTACCGCCGTTGAGCCAGACCTGATGTTGCAGGCGGGGGACCGGCTGTATTTTGTCGGCGCGCCCGAGTGCGCCAGCGAGCTGCGCCGGATTCAGGGGCTGAAGCCGGCCAATGGTAGTGTGCACAAGCTGGATATGGCGAATCATCAGCGCTGCCTGGTTGAGGTGGTACTGGGGCCGGAATTCACCTCCCTGGGGCAGACGGTACGGGACAGTAAGTTCCGGACGCGGTTTAACGCGGCGATTCTGTCCATCTCCCGTGAGGGCAAGCGGGTGCCAGGCAAGCTGGGGGATATTCGCTTCCGTATGGGCGACACGCTGTTGCTGGAAGCCAGCCAGGAATTCGCCCAGCAGTATCGGTTCCGCCGGGACTTCCTGCTGGTCAGCGCCCTGAACAACTCCACACCGCCGGATTTCTCCCGGGCGCCGATGGCATTGGGGATTCTGCTGGCACTGGGTGTCGCAAGCGCTTCGGGCCTGTTGAGTATTCTTGAGGCCGCTTTTATCGCCGCTGGCGCCATGATTGCCACTGGCTGTATTACCGCCAGTCGCGCTCGCCGTAGCGTGGATCTGCCCGTGCTGGTGGTGATTGCGTCTTCTTTTGCCTTGGGCACCGCCATGTCAGAGACCGGCGCTGCCAACTGGGTTGCCGGCAGCCTGTTAAGCTTTGGTCCGCTTACTCCCTGGGTGGCGCTGGCGCTGGTTTATCTGCTGACCGCCGTATTTACGGAAGTTATTACCAATAACGCTGCGGCGGTTCTGATGTTCCCGATTGCGCTGGCTGTTTCTGAGCAAATGGGCGTAAGTGTTCTGCCGTTTGCCATTGCAGTCATGTTTGCAGCGTCGGCAAGCTTTATGACCCCCCTGGGTTACCAGACCAATTTAATGGTCTTCGGTCCGGGCCGATATCAGTTTACGGATTATCTGAAGATTGGCGCGCCCCTGAGCCTGCTGGTTGGCGTTACGGCGGTGGTGTTGATTCCACTGGTCTGGTCATTCTGAGGAGATACCCTGGGGCTCTGCTGGTAGTTAACATCTAACACTTGGCCAGTTTCTTATCGTTTGTTCATGAGAAATCTATAAACGGATCTTTATTATGATTTGACCATCTTATATGATGGCCGGTGTTTCGGGTTTCGTTACACCCCCCTATGGGTAAATCACTCAGAAAAGGTCTGTCACACATGGCAAATATCAACGATTACTATCAGAAGAAGCAGTTGCTGGAAAAGCTTTCCGAAGAACTGAACAAGATGGAACAGGACCAGGCCCTGAAAAAAGCCCTGGAGTTTGAAGACAAGGTCAAGGCGTTAATGGATGAATATAACAAGGCGCCGAAAGATGTATTGCAGATTCTGACCGCGATTGACCCGTCTGTTGGCGGAGCGCGTACGGAAACCACAGGTACCCGTGCCCGTCGTCCCATGAAAACCTATAAGAACCCCCATACTGGCGAAGTCGTCAAAACCCGTGGTGGTAACCACAAGACGCTGAACCAGTGGCGCGATAAGTACGGTAAGGAAGCGGTACAGAGCTGGCAGGAAAACTGATCCGGCTGGTCCCGGGCGCACTGTCGCCCGGGTCGTATTTGTTTCTTTTTTGATCTGTTTTAATCTTTTCAGAAGTCCTGCCAAAGTTACAGGGAATTACAGATTCCCTTCCGCCCTTGGAAGCTGCCACGTAATTAAGCGACAATTGACCAGGTTTTCAAACCTCGCTAAAAGGACCTGTCATGCTTGCGATTATTCTTTCTGGTGGTTCCGGAACCCGCCTGTGGCCTCTTTCCCGCGAAGCCTACCCCAAGCAATTCATTCCTGTTGTCTCTGAGGATTCCCTGCTCGCCGATACGGTCACCCGTGGTCTGAAGCTGGGGAACGACGTGCGCGTTATGGCGATCACGAACGAAGAGCATCGGTTTGTGGTGGCGGCCAGTCTGCATCAGCTGGCGGCAGAGCGAACAGCCGGTATTATTCTTGAGCCGGTGGGCCGTAATACTGCGCCGGCTATTGCATTGGCAGCGCTGGCGGCAGCGGAGCAGAATCCCGATGAGCTGTTGCTGGTGATGCCCTCTGACCAGGTACTGCGGGATGAGAAGGCGTTTGCGCAAGCGGTTGCGGCGGGTGCCGAAGCAGCAGGGCAGGGCAAGCTGGTCACTTTTGGTATTGTGCCGGCATCGCCCCATACCGGTTATGGCTATATTCGTGCCGGCGCAAGCCAGGGCGCCTGGGCGTCAGTGGATGCGTTTGTTGAAAAACCGGACGAAGCGACCGCCCAGGGCTACCTGGATGAAGGCGACTACTACTGGAACAGTGGCATGTTCCTGTTCTCTGCCCGTCGTTATCTGCAGGAGCTGGAGCGCTTTCAGCCCGCCATGCTGGAAGCCTGCCGCAAGGCTTATGGCAAGCGAGAAGGGGACCTGGACTTTACCCGGGTTGATAAAGAGGCTTTTGCCGCCTGCCCCGACGATTCCATCGACTATGCGGTAATGGAACATACCCGCGACGCGGTGGTGGTGCCGCTGGATGCAGGCTGGAGTGATGTGGGCTCCTGGTCAGCCCTGTGGGAGATTCAGCCCCAGGACGAGCATGGTAACGCCTGTCATGGGGATGTGATTCTGGAAGATGTCACCGGTTCCTACGTCCACTCGGAAGGGCGGCTGATTGCTGCGCTGGGTGTGAGCGATCACGTGATTGTTGAAACCGACGACGTGGTGCTGGTAGCGGACCGCAACCGGGTGCAGGACGTGAAAAAGCTGGTGGGTAAACTGAAGGAGCAGGGC
>JAJUHY010000198.1 GCA_029265735.1 Marinobacter segnicrescens
CAGCTTGCCCCGGAGGTTGTCGAAGACGACCAGCTCTTCAGACACCATAAGCAGGATGTCCGGAGTGCCGACCCTGTCTTCCGGGTAGGAGTGGCGGAGCCGCTTCTCGATAAAACGAACGGTGTCGTAGCCAAAATAACCGACGAGGCCGCCATTGAACCGGGGCAGGTCGTCGAGGTCCGGCGCCCGGAAGCGGGCCTGATATTCTTCCACAAAGCTGAGCGGATCTTCGCGCTCTGCTTCTTCGACGACCTGTCCGTCACGTATCACGGTGATTTTCTCACCGACAACTTTCAGCATTTCCCGGCACGGCAGGCCGATAATGGAGTAACGGCCCCACTTCTCGCCGCCCTGTACAGATTCAAACAGGTACGAGAACGGTCCGCTGGCCAGTTTAAGGTAAATGCTCAGGGGTGTATCGAGGTCCGCCAGAACTTCGCGGTAAACAGGAATACGGTTAAAGCTGGCCTTGGCCAGCCGGTCGAATTGTTCGGGTGTCATGATGTTGTCCTGAAGATCTGATCTGCGATTGCCGTGGTCCGGGTTACCGGACAGCGACGATTTTCCTGGGCGCGACAATGTGCGCCACCGAACCGGTCAGCCGGTACGCCATCGCCACCATCGTGTTGCGCGGGTAATCAGAACGCCGCGCGATGCAGTCAGATTCAGTCCCTGCACGGCAGGAGTCTCCCGAAAGAAGAGGTTGAAGTTCGTTCAAACCTTCCAGAGGTTACAAAAGCTCTGTCAATGAATCAACTACTACCTCTGCGCCCAGTTCATTCACCGGCGTGCCGTAGTTATAGCCATAACGAACCAGAACCGCCGGCAGACCGGCATTCCTGGCCGCTTCAGCATCGGCCCGGGAGTCGCCGATCATCACTGTTGTGCCCGGCGTTCCGCCCAGGGTGCGCATTGCCAGCAGCAGGGGTTCGGCATCGGGTTTTTTCACCGGCAGGGTGTCACCGCCGATAATCACCTCGAACCAGTGCTCCAGCCCCATCTGCTCCAGCAACGGGGCGACAAACCGTTCCGGCTTGTTGGTAACCACGGCCATCCGGCAGTTGGCGTCACGGAGTCGCTGCAGGCAGGCTTCGACGCCCTCGAATACTGTGGTGCGCTGGCCGTTGGCGGCTTCGTAATACTGGAAAAAGCGGTCACACGCCTCCTTGAACAGGGACTCATCCAGGGGTGGTGCGCTTTCCCAGTCCACCCGTCCGGTCAGCGCCCGGCGTACCAGCACCTGCGCGCCATTGCCCACCCATTTACGTACCTGCTCCTCGCCTACGGTGGCACGGCCGAGGCTGTCCAGCATCTGATCGACGGCGGTAGTCAGGTCTGGTGTGCTGTCGACCAGGGTGCCGTCGAGATCAAACAGGGCTACCGCCGGCCAGAGTGAGGTGAAGCGTCGGGTGGGTTCCATGATGGTCATTCTGCCCTGGCAATTTCAGCGCGCATGGCGTCGATGGTGGCCTTGTAATCGTCGGTATTGAAGATGGCAGATCCGGCGACAAAGGTATCAGCGCCAGCGGCGGCGATTTCGCGGATATTGTCGGTTTTGACGCCGCCGTCAATTTCCAGCCGGATCTCGTGACCGCTGGCATCAATGCGCCGGCGGGCTTCGCGCAACTTGTCGAGGGTGCCCGGAATGAACTTCTGGCCACCAAAGCCCGGGTTTACGGACATCAGCAGAATCATGTCGAGCCGGTCCATCACGTGGTCGAGGTAGTGCAGTGGTGTTGCCGGATTAAACACCAGGCCCGCCTTGCAGCCGCCGTCGCGGATCAGTTGCAGGGAACGGTCAATGTGATTGCTGGCTTCCGGGTGGAAGGTAATGTAAGTAGCACCGGCGTCGATAAACATGCGGATCAGGTCATCCACCGGCGTCACCATCAGATGCACGTCAATGGGTGCGGTCACGCCGTGCTTGCGCAATGCCTCGCACACCATGGGACCAATGGTGAGGTTGGGAACGTAGTGGTTGTCCATAACGTCGAAGTGCACGACGTCAGCGCCGGCAGCAAGAACGTTATCGACTTCTTCCCCAAGGCGGGCGAAGTCAGCAGACAGGATGGATGGGGCGATCAGTGCAGGCTGTTTCATGTTGGTCTCGTGAACGGCTGAATCCAGGCATGGCTGCAAGAGGCATCCCGCCTCCTGTGGTAGTATTTTCCCGCGCCTGCCAGACAGATCCGGTCACTGGAGCCATGGAATGACGAGAGCCGGAGGCGAATGTCAGGCGTGGGAGTCCGGTTGGAAACGGACCGTATTCTAACAGCTCTGAACGGGGATTGTCCGTGGTCATTACCGAAACTCCCTATCGCGGAACCGCAGGCAGATTGACCGTGGGACTGGCAGCCCTTGGCGTGCTGACCCTGCTTGCAATGTCAGGCCCGGCAACGGCTCAGGATCAGGCGGCGGATGAGGCCCCGGGTGCTGCCGGGGAGGCAGCCGTCGACGTCTCTGATCCGGTGGAGCGCTTTTTCATACGCTCGACCGGAGATGCCGGCATGCTCGCCCAACGCTATCCGCATCTTGCGGTCTGGCTGGAGCCAGACGGTGCGCCCCGGGTACTGGCGCTGGTGGAGCCCGAAGCTGTGGCCCCGGCCAGAGGTGCCGCCGTTATCCTGTCCGATGAAGGCCAGTCTGCCAACCACGCCCTTGTGGAAGTGTTGCGACGGCATCTGACGGAGGCCGGCTGGGCTGCGCTGTCGCTGGGTAACGATGAACTCAGCCCGAGCCTGTTGCTGGCCAGACAGCGGCTGGCGGTTGATGTGCGTGAACCCAGCGAGGAGGTCGGTGATGGGGATCAGCCGGTGATGATTGATGTGAATGATCAGACGGCAGAGGATCTGGTGGCCGTGCACCAGTCTGAAATGGACGCACGACTGGCGGCGGCGGTGGCCTGGTCCCAGGGGCGGGGCTACGAGTCGGTGATGCTGATCGGCATTGGCCGCGGTGCGTCTGCTGTTAGTCACTATCTTCCTCATGCGCCCGAAGTGGTGACGCGGATGGTCTGGATCATGCCCCGGTTCGACGATCAGACGCCGGATGAGCTGGTCGCGGCGCTGGCGGACAGCAACGTTCCGGTGCTGGAGCTGTATCCATCGGCGGCAACGGATGCGGTTCAGCGCCGGGCTGCGTTCCAGCGGGCCGAGCGGCCGGGTTTTGAAGCAGTGCCGGTGCCACTGAGAGGTGGTGAGGTGCATCACCACGGGGCAGCAATTGCCAGCCGTCTCACTGGCTGGGCCGCTCACTGATCGGAATCAGCGACTCAGGCGCTCCCGTCGCTTGACCACATCCCAGGCCTGCTGCAATCGAAGAAGCTGGTCCCTGGCCCGGGCCTGTTCGGCTTCGGTCAGGTCGTTGCCCAGTTTATCCGGGTGATAACGGGACACTTCCTTTCGATACCGGCGCTTGATGTGGATAAAGCTGTCCCCCGCTTGTACGCCAAGAATATCGTGAGCTTCCTGCAGGGTTTCCGGCTTGGGTGGTGGCGCAGTGGTCCAGACTTCCTGCCGGTAATGACGGAATATCCGGTCCATCGCTGCCAGCGGCAGGCCCAGCTGATAGAAAGCATCTTCGCAGCGGTAGCGCCGGGGCTTGTCGGGTTGTCCGAACAGCTGAGCTCCGTGACAGAAACACAGGCCCATAAACAGCGCGGTACGACGGGGCCAGGGACCCAGTAAACGGAAGCTGGCCAGCCTCAGGGTGGACAGGGATACGGCATCGCGGCCCTGGTGGAAGCGGCGGATCGCCTTGCGACGCTGGCGGGGGCTCAGGGCCAGTCCGGTCATCAGGTGTTCGGCGAAACGAATATCGCTTTCGGTTACTCGCCCATCCGCTTTGGCCAGATAACCCAGGCAGTAAAACAGGGCGTTACGTGCGCCGCGTCCCATGGAGTAACGGCTGACCAGCTCACTGGGGCGATGCTGGCAGGCCATAAAGGCCGACAGCAGTTCTTCCAGTAACGTCTGGGTCCGGGGCTGCAAGATGTCGTGGTTGTTTCCGCTCATGGTTTTAGAATTGTCGGGATTCCGTCAGCATCCGGTCAAGTTGTGCCAGCCGTTCCGGCGTCCCGATATCCATCCACTGGCCCCGGTGGTGCAGGCCGTAGACTTCACCCCTGGCCATGGCCGCCCGGAGTACCGGGGCCAGTTTGCGCGGACCCGGTGATAGCGACTGGAACAGGGATCGATGCAGCAGGCTGATGCCGGTAAACGTCAGCCGGGGGCCGCCGCTGGTGTGGACCTGGCCGTCGCTGTCCAGAACAAAGTCACCGTCCCGATGATGCTCCGGATTATCAGCGAGTACCAGCAGCGCCCGGCCCTGAGCCGGCGGTTGCAGCAGGCGAAGGTCGAAATCGTGCCAGATATCGCCGTTGATCACTGCGAACCAGCCGTCATCTGAGTCCAGTAGTGGCAACGCATGGATAATACCGCCGGCGGTTTCCAGCGGTTCTCCTTCCGGTGACCAGCGGATGGTCACATCGTAGGCCTGCCCGTCACCCAGCGCCGCTTCCAGCTGTTCTCCCAGCCAGGCGTGGTTGATGACCAGGTCGTCAAACCCCGCC
>JAJUHY010000248.1 GCA_029265735.1 Marinobacter segnicrescens
GCGTCAGATCGGTAACGTGCTGCTGGTGGCACCGGCGGAAGAGATCGCCGCCCGCGAACGCCTGGAGCTGGAAACCAACAAGCAGATCGCGGAACTGGCACCGGTCCGTCTGGAGATTATCCAGGTCAACTACGCCAAAGCGGCTGATATTGTCGGCCTGATTGAGCAGGACCGGGAGCTGATCTCTGACCGTGGCTTTATCTCCTCCGACGTGCGTACCAACACCATCAGTGTTCGTGAAACGGCGGAGAAGCTGGAAGAGATTCGTCGCCTGGTCAATACCTGGGATATTCCGGTGCGCCAGGTGTCTATCGAGGCCCGTATCGTACGTGCGCAGACCAATGTCGCCGAAAGCCTGGGTGTGCGCTGGGGTGGTGGCTACATTGACCGCGATGGCAGCAACACATTCTTCGGTAGCGGTTCGCTGGACGCCAACGAGTCGCTGTGGAACGACAATGAAGTCGTCTTCCCGGATGCGCTGGCGGTCGATCTGGGGGTTACCGGTGAAGGTGCCTCGTCCTTCTCCATCGGCCTCGGTGGTTCCGACTTCCTGGTCGAGCTGGAGCTGTCAGCGCTGGAAAGCGACGGTAAGGCCGAGCTGGTTTCCCAGCCGAAGGTGGTAACTGCAGACCGTCAGACCGCGACCATCAAGTCCGGTGAAGAGATTCCGTATCAGGAAGCCTCATCCAGCGGCGCGACTTCGGTATCGTTCAAAGAAGCGGCGCTGTCACTGGAGGTGACGCCGCAGATTACGCCGGATAACAAGATCATTATGGATCTGCGGGTTAACCAGGACTCCCGTGGCCAGGAAACCGCTGGCGTACCGAGCATCAATACCAACGAGGTCACTACCCAGGTGTTGGTTGGCAATGGCGAAACAATCGTACTGGGCGGTATCTTCCAGTCCGAGATCGCCACTACCGTTACCAAGACCCCGTTCCTCGGCGACATCCCCTATCTGGGCGCACTGTTCCGCCGTACCCAAAATATTGATGAGCGAAGTGAATTGCTGATTTTCATCACGCCGAAGATTCTGCGGGGTAACCTGATCGACTAAGCCAACGCTGCAGAAAAGCCGCCGCCTGACACCGGCGGCTTTTTTGTGTTTTATGGTATTCTCACCCGCCTGTTCTATGGGGGAGTCCAAGCAACATGCCGTTACCAAAACGAATCGTGCTCGTTGGTCCGATGGGGGCCGGCAAAAGCACGATCGGGCGCCAGCTGGCCAGGGAGCTGGGTTATCACTTCCTGGATTCCGATCGCATGATCGAGGAGCGCTGCGGAGCCGATATACCCTGGATTTTCGATGTGGAAGGCGAAGAGGGTTTCCGGCAACGGGAATCAGCGATGATTCGGGAGCTGGCGGATGTGGGAGCTTCCGTGCTGGCCACCGGTGGCGGAGCCGTCATGAAGGAAGAGAACCATCCCTACCTGAAGCAGGATGCGGTGGTGGTTTACCTCAAAGCCTCCCTGGAACAACAGATTGAGCGGACCAGCCGGGACCGGAACCGGCCATTGTTACAGAATGACGATCCGGAGGGAGTTCTGCGCAGACTGTTCGAGTTGCGGGACCCCATCTATACCAAACTCGCGGATGTGGTTATGGTGACAGACCGTAAGAGCCCCCGGCTGTTGGTACGCCAGATCCTCAACCGCCTGAATCCACGAACTCCAAGACAACGTCGGCAAGTCAGGAAAGAAGGTAGAACCCATGACTGATACTGTTCAGCAGCTCAATGTCGAACTGGGCGCCCGTAGTTATCCCATTCTGATCGACGCGGGACTGATCGGTAGCCAGGACCTCACGCCCTGGATCGCCGGCGATCGGGTAATGATCGTAACCAATGAGACAATTGCACCCCTCTATCTGGAAAAAGCCCGGAAAAACTTCCCAGGCTGCCAGATTGATGAGGTGGTACTACCCGACGGTGAAACCCACAAGAACTGGCAGACGTTAAATCTGATCTTTGACGCCCTGCTGGAGAAAACCCACTCCCGCAAGACCACACTGGTCGCTCTCGGAGGTGGGGTAATCGGAGACATGACCGGCTTTGCAGCAGCCTGTTATCAGCGTGGGGTCGACTTTATTCAGATTCCCACCACGCTTCTGGCCCAGGTTGATTCTTCCGTCGGGGGCAAGACCGGTATCAATCACCCTCTGGGCAAGAATATGGTGGGGGCCTTTCATCAGCCCCGCTGTGTGCTCATTGACACCGATACCCTGCAAACTCTGCCGCCAAGAGAGGTCTCTGCCGGGCTGGCGGAAGTGATCAAGTACGGCCTGATCCGTGACGTGGATTTCCTCAGTTGGCTGGAAGACACCATGCCGCAACTGATGGCTCTCGACGCAACCGCACTGACCAGCGCGATCTACCAGTCCTGTGCCTGCAAGGCCGACGTGGTGGCACAGGATGAGCGGGAGGGTGGTCTCAGAGCTATCCTGAACCTCGGTCATACCTTCGGTCACGCCATCGAAACCTGGGCAGGATACGGCAACTGGCTTCATGGTGAGGCGGTCGGTGCCGGCATGGTCATGGCGACAGATCTCTCCCGGCGCGGTGGTGCGCTGACGGCAGAGGATCAGCAGCGGGTCGAACAGCTGGTGAGCGCCGCCGGGCTGCCGGTAACGCCGCCGGCTGGAATGACCGCAGACGATTTTATGCGTTTGATGGCAGTGGATAAGAAAAACCTGGAGGGCCGGCTGCGGCTTATCCTGCTACGGAGCCTCGGGCAGGCAGAAGTAACAGACGCTTTCGCACCGGAAGGCCTGGCTGCGACCCTGGCGGCATTCTGCCACTGAACCGGCGAGCTGATTGAGGCGGGATGACTCAGCCATGAACGAGCGCATAACAGGTCTGGAAGGTGGCGGGTTGTTTCCGCGGTTGCAGGAACGCTACGGACTCAGTAGCGATCCCCTGGCCATGCCGGAGCCGTTCTATCCCGGAGCGCAACGCCAGCACGCGCTGGAAACACTGCGTCATCTTTGCGGCTTCGGTGATATGGCGTTGGTTGTTACCGGCACCCGCGGCGCTGGCAAAACCCGTTTGTTGGGTGAGCTGGTTCGTAGTGAGGGCGCCCGGCTGGAATTCCTGCACCTTCAGGCCAGCCGTGTTGACTCGACCGAGGCGCTGGTGCGTTCGCTTTTCCTGGCCATCGGCCGCCAGCGGCCCGAGGATCTGTCCGCGCGGGAGGCCTTGCGGAGCTTTATGGCCCATTCCCAGGAGGCTACCCGTAAAGGACGCCGACTGGTTTTGCTGCTTGATGACGCAGATCAGGCCTCAAGTGACGCGCTTTCTGCACTGCTGGAGGCCTTTCTTGGCAGTGGCCGGGCCACTTCAGCTGTGCCAGTTCTTGTTGGCAGTCCCGGGATCGAGGAACGGTTGGGGCTGGAAATCGACCATCGGGGGGCTGGCACACATGTGATCCGGCTGCCGGATTTAGAGAAGGACGATATCCGGCGGTATCTGGAGCCCAGAATTATCCAGGCGGGGGGCAAGCCGGAACAGTTACTGTCGGGGCGGCGCCTGAACCAGTTAACGGTGCTCAGCCAGGGCAGTCCCGGGCGGCTGCAGCGTATTGCACCGGCGGTCTGGCTGGATATGGCATCCGCCACCGGTCAGCGCACTGGTAGGGTGGCGAAACCCCGCTGGTCGTCTCTTGCCTGGGCAGTGCTGGTGGTGGTTCTGCTGGGGGCATCCTGGTGGTTTGTCTCGACCCGTTATGAAGACAGCGTTCGTCTTACGGCGGAGCAGGAGACAGAACCCGCGCCAGTTCGGCCGATGGTGACGGTTGGCCCCGGCAATCCAGAGCCGGAAGCTGAGCCTCTGGCTGATTCCGAGCCGAACCTGGTCCCTGAGCACCAGCAGATTCCTCTGGTTGCCGCTGAGCCTGTTGCC
>JAJUHY010000245.1 GCA_029265735.1 Marinobacter segnicrescens
GCCTGGCGGTGACTGGGTATTTGTTTGGGATTACTGTCAGGGTTTTAAAGGGGGGGGTTGGGGCCGGCGTTTGGTGGTTGGTATGGGGTCGGCGGCTGGTACCGTGTTGGTGGTTGGTGCGGTATCGGTGGCTGGTACGAGGTTGGGGGCTGGTACGGTGTCCGAAGGGTCTTCCGGAACAGTCAGAAAAACAAAGTTTTTCGTTCCGGAAGACCCTTCGGACACCGTACCGATTGGACTTTCATTTAGCTGCTTTTGGCTGCTTTTGGGCCGGGCTTTATTCCTTTTCCTGGTCTGCCAGGTATTCGTTTTTTAGTTTTACGTAGTTTGCGGCTGTGTATTGGAAGAAGGTTTTTTCTTTTTCGGTCAGGCTTCTGGCCTTCTTGCAGGGTGAGCCTACGTAGAGGTGGCCGCTTTCGAGGGTTTTGCCTGGTGGGACCAGACAGCCGGCACCGATGATGACGTCATCTTCGACGACGGCACCGTCCATGATGATGGCACCCATGCCCACCAGGACCCGGCTTCCGATGGTAGCGCCGTGGATCAGGGCCTTGTGGCCGACGGTGACGTCGTCACCGATGGTCGTTGGCCAGCCGCCGGGGTTGTAGTCGGAGGCGTGGGTGATGTGGATGACTGAGCCGTCCTGGATGCTGCAGCGGTGGCCGATACGGATCTTGTGCATGTCGCCGCGTATTACGGTCATGGGCCAGACGGAGCAGTCGTCGCCCATTTCCACATCGCCGATCACGACGGCAGACTTATCGATCCAGGGGCGTTCGCCGAATTTTGGTGTGTGCCCCTTGTGAGAACGTATGTTCGCCATTACATACACCTATTAGTCAGGAATTTTGCGTGTGGTTATCTTCACAGATATTTGAGGCAATATCACTGATGCTGTCCGGTGATGCGCCCCACGCTTTTTCACTTTCTTCTTTATTTGGTACCAGAGAGGCTCTATGAACAACCCATTGCTTTCCGATCAGTTGCTCCCGGCGTTTGACCAGATCCGGGTTGAGCATATGGAGCCGGCGGTCGATCAGATCCTGGGCGATAACCGGGCCCGGATTCAGGAGCTGGCCAGTCAGGAGGACCCCGCCTGGGATTCGCTGGTGCAGCCGATGCAGGCGCTGGATGACCGGCTTAATAATGTCTGGTCGGTAATTTCCCATCTCAATGGGGTGTTGAACACCGAGGAAATTCGTGCGGTGCATAAGCGGTGTCTGGAAAAGCTGACCGAGTACGGCACCGAGGTGAGTCAGAACGAGCAGTTGTGTGCGGCCTTTAAAAAGCTGGCGGCGCGTCCGGACTTTACCGATCTCACGGAAGCACAGCAGAAGATGGTGAACAATACCCTGCGGGATTTCCGGCTTGGCGGTGTTGATCTGGCTCCGGAGAAAAAGCAGGCCTTTGCCACTCTGTCCCGTGAGCTGGCTGAGCTGTCCAGCCGCTTCAGCGATAACGTGCTGGATGCGACCCAGAACTGGTTCAAACACATTACCGATGAGCAGGAGCTGTCCGGTCTGCCCCAGTCTGCAATGGACGGCGCCCGGCAGGCCGCCAGGCAGCGTGATCTGGATGGCTTTGTGATCACTCTGGACTTCCCCAGCTTTTACCCGGTGATGACCTATTGCGATAACCGGGAGCTGCGCCGTGAGGTTCATGAGGCGTTCGTGACCCGGGCATCGGACCAGGGCCCGGATGCGGGCAAGTGGGATAATACCCCGATTATGGCGGAGATCCTCCAGCGGCGGTATGCCCAGTCCCGGTTGCTTGGGTTCAATAATTACGCTGAGCGCTCCCTTGCGAAGAAAATGGCTTCCAGCGTGGATGAGGTGCTGGCATTCCTGAACCAGCTGGCGGCGAAGTCAAAGCCGATGGCGGAGAGGGAAGTGGCGGAGCTGAAGGCCTTCGCCCAGGAAGCGTACGGCATGGATGATCTGAAGGCCTGGGACTTTGGATATTACGGCGAGAAGCTGCGTCAGAAGCGCTACGATATCTCCCCGGAAACGCTACGTCCCTGGTTCCCGGCGGATCGTGTCATTTCCGGCATGTTCGAGGTGACGGAGAAGCTGTTTGGGGTTCAGATCGAGCAGCGTCCCGAGGTGAAAACCTGGCACGAAGACGCCACTGCATACCGCATATCTCAGGATGGTGAGGAGATCGCCTGGTTCTATCTGGACCCCTATGCCCGTCAGGGCAAGCGGGGCGGTGCGTGGATGGCAGATTGTCGGGTCCGGTGGCGCGATCAGCATGGCCGGTTGCAGCTGCCGGTGGCGTTTCTCACCTGTAACTTCACCCCTCCGGTGGACGGCAAGCCTGCGCTGCTGACCCACGACGAAGTGACCACGCTGTTCCACGAATTCGGCCACGGTCTGCACCATATGCTGACCCAGGTAGAGGTGGCGGATGTGTCTGGCATCAATGGCGTTGCCTGGGATGCGGTCGAGTTGCCGAGCCAGTTCCTGGAAAACTGGTGCTGGAACCCAGAGTCTCTTAAGCTGATTGCGGCTCACTATGAGACCGGCGAGCCTCTGCCCCAGGACCTGCTCGACAAGATGCTGGCGGCGAAGAATTTCCAGGCTGGCATGCAGATGGTGCGGCAGCTGGAGTTCTCGCTGTTCGATTTCCGCCTGCATGCGGAGTTCAGCGATGAGAACCCGGTGGACCCGCTGGCTATGCACCGGGAAGTGCGGGATGAGATTGCGGTGGTGGAAGCACCGGAGTTCAATCGCTTCCCGAATGCGTTTTCTCATATTTTTGCCGGTGGTTACGCAGCCGGTTATTACAGCTACAAGTGGGCGGAAGTGCTGGCAGCGGATGCGTTCTCGCTGTTTGAAGAGCGGGGTATTTTCGATCCGGAAACCGGGCGGGCATTCCGGGAAAATATTCTGGAGATGGGCGGTTCCCGGGAGCCAGCAGAGTTATTCCGCGCGTTCCGTGGCCGTGATCCGGACGTGGACGCCCTGCTTCGGCAGTCTGGTATCACTGATCAGGAACGCGCAGCGTGAGGAGTTAATGAAATGGCCCGTACACCGAAACGTTTTATCGCCGGGGCTGTTTGCCCCCGGTGCGCGGCCATGGACCGGCTGATGATGTTTACCGATGACGATGGCGTGCAGCACCGGGAGTGTGTGGCCTGCGGCTTTGCTGACAGTCAGGGGGGTGAGGCTGTTGCGTCGTCGCCTGAGTTGGAGACGCGGGTCAATAAGCGTACTAACGCTGAGGATCATACGGTTAAGCAGGTGGTGTTTTTTAAGGCTCGGTCTGAGGATAAGTGACCTTTTGTTCTTCTGTTTCTGACGGCTGAGTTTTTGCTGTTGTGGCTCCGGGGCTTGGGGCTTTGCGGGCTTTGGGCTTTGGGGGCGCAAGGGTGCGGGAAGGGGTTCCGAAACAGTCAGAAAAACGCAAGTTTTTCGTTTCGGAACCCCTTCCCGCACCCTTTTGAGTTGGCCTTGGTATGGCCGCTCCGGGACAGCTGATTGTCTGGTGTGATCCTGTGTGAGCTTCGGCCCGTTGAGTGCTGCGAGTTAGCTTTCTGATCGTTGTTAGTTTCCTGGTTCTCCTCGCTTTTTGGTATTTGATTCCCAGCTTTTGTCGTAACGGCATTCCGCTATGGCTATTTTCTGTCCGATGCCTACAATGCGCGCCTTCATCGTATCCTTTCTGCCTATTTTTAGGACATTGTTGTAATGACCAGTACGGACCGTGTATTCCAGAGTTATGGCCGGTGTTGTCGAAGAGATGAGTTCTTCTTGGATTTCTACGATTTCTTCATGTCCAGCTCCGACGCCATTCGCAACCGCTTTGTTAACACCGACATGGCCGCCCAGCGCCATCTGCTGCGCAACGGCTTGCTGCAGATCATCATGACCGCCCGGGGTATGTCGGATCGCAAACTGCGGGATCTGGGCGAAAGCCACAACCGGAA
>JAJUHY010000079.1 GCA_029265735.1 Marinobacter segnicrescens
AGCCCGCGGCCTTAAAGTCACTATTCTCAAGCTGGACCCCTATATCAACGTTGACCCGGGCACCATGAGCCCGTTTCAGCATGGTGAAGTCTTCGTGACCGAAGACGGTGCAGAGACCGATCTGGATCTGGGCCACTACGAACGTTTTATCCGTACCCCCATGACCCGCCGCAATAACTTCACCACCGGCCGGGTTTATGAAGAGGTCATCCGCAAGGAGCGTCGTGGCGATTATCTGGGAGGCACGGTTCAGGTCATTCCCCATATCACCGATGAGATCAAGCGTCGGGTAGTGGAGGGTGCTGCAGGCGTCGACGTGGCGCTGGTGGAAATCGGTGGGACCGTAGGGGACATTGAATCCCTGCCTTTCCTTGAAGCCTGCCGTCAATTAAAGGTGGAAGTCGGATCCCAGCGGGCGCTGTTCATGCACCTGACTCTGGTGCCGTACATTGCTACCGCCGGTGAGATCAAGACCAAACCCACCCAGCATTCTGTGAAAGAAATGCGCTCCATCGGCCTGCAGCCGGACATCCTGCTGTGTCGGTCCGAGTACGAGGTAGACCCGGTTTCACGCCGCAAGATCGCCCTGTTTACCAATGTGGAAGAGCGTGCGGTTATTCCCTTGCAGGACGCCAAGTCCATCTACGCCATCCCCCGGATGCTTCACGGGTTTGGGCTGGATGAACTGGTCATTGAGCGTTTCGGACTGAAAGTCGACAAGGCAGATCTGAGCGAATGGGATGCGGTGGTTGATGCCATCACCAATCCCCGGCAGGAAGTCACCATTGCCATGGTCGGCAAATATATGGAACTGCTGGATGCCTACAAGTCCCTGATCGAATCCCTGCTGCATGCCGGTATCAAGACCCGCACCCGGGTCAATATCGAATACATCGACTCCGAGGATATCGAACGCAATGGCACCGGCGTTCTGGAAAAAGCCGATGCGATCCTGGTCCCCGGTGGCTTTGGCGAGCGGGGCGTTGAAGGCAAGATACTGACCGTACAGTATGCCCGGGAGAACAAGGTGCCCTACCTGGGTATCTGTCTTGGCATGCAGGTGGCGGTCATTGAATTCGCACGGAATGTTGCCGGTCTTGCCGACGCACACTCTACAGAATTCCGTGAAAATTCAACCGCTCCGGTCGTTGGCCTGATCACTGAGTGGCTGGATGCCAGCGGCAAGCGGGAAGAGCGTACCGAGGAGTCCGATATCGGCGGCACCATGCGCCTTGGGGCTCAGGACTGCGTATTGACGGAAGGCTCTACCATTAGCCAGTGCTACGGCAAGTCAGTCATTCGCGAGCGCCACCGCCATCGTTATGAGGTCAACAATAATTTCGTACCGCAGCTGGAGCAGGCCGGGCTGCGCGTGGCCGGTCGTTCTACCGATGGCAGGCTGGTCGAAGTGGTGGAAGTGCCGGACCATCCCTGGTTTGTGGCCTGTCAGTTTCACCCCGAGTTCACATCCACGCCCCGGGACGGCCACCCGCTGTTCACCGGTTTCGTGGAGGCTGCCCTGAAACACGCCGGGCGTTGACGCGCCTGGCTCCATCCGAAAAGGACATCGTGGTCATGGCCCAATCTACGCTCAAAATTGCGGATCTCACCATCGCCAACGATCAGCCGTTCGTGCTGTTTGGCGGCATGAACGTGCTGGAGTCCCGGGAGCTGGCCTTTGAGGTTGCCGACACCTATGTGGACATCACCCGGCGCCTGGGCATTCCTTACGTGTTCAAGGCCTCATTCGACAAGGCCAACCGCTCTTCCATCAACTCTTTCCGCGGGCCTGGCCTGGAGGCCGGCCTGCAGTTGCTGGCCGATATTAAAGACCGCTACGGCGTCCCGGTGCTGACCGATGTACATGAACCCTGGCAGGCCGAACCGGCTGCCGAGGTGTGCGACATTATCCAGCTGCCGGCGTTTCTGAGTCGCCAGACCGATCTGGTCATGGCCATGGCAAAAACCGGCGCGGTGATCAATATCAAAAAGGCCCAGTTCCTGGCGCCCCATGAAATGGCCCATATCATCCGCAAGTGTGAAGAAGCCGGTAATGACCGGGTGATTCTTTGCGAGCGGGGCACCAGTTTTGGCTATAACAATCTGGTGGTGGATATGCTGGGTTTCCGTCAGATGAAAGACCTTGGGGTTCCGGTGTTTTTCGATGTTACCCATTCCCTGCAGATGCCTGGCGGCCGGGCGGACTCGGCCGGAGGTCGTCGCGCGCAAGTGGGCGATCTGGCACTGGCGGGCATGTCTCAGGCCCTGGCCGGTCTGTTCCTGGAAGCCCATCCCGATCCTGATAAAGCGCTTTGCGACGGGCCCTGTGCTTTGCGCCTCAGCCAGCTGGAGCCGTTCCTGAGGCAGGTCAAGGCGATGGACGAGCTGGTGAAAGGCTTTAAACCCCTGGACACGGCCTGAAGTTGCCCTCGCAAGGCCATGGTTTTGAACGTTTCTTTAAGTCAGACACTATCTGGAGATAGAAAAGCATGACCAAGATCGCTGATATCAAGGCCCGTGAGGTCCTGGATTCCCGCGGTAACCCGACGGTGGAAGCCGACGTCATTCTGGAAGACGGCACCGTTGGCCGCGCCTGTGCGCCATCGGGCGCTTCCACTGGTTCCCGGGAAGCCCTCGAACTCCGTGACCAGGACAAGGGTCGTTATCTGGGCAAGGGGGTCACCAAGGCTGTTGCAGCAGTCAACGGCGATATCCGCAGTGCCCTGGTAGGCAAGGACAGCGCAGATCAGCGTTCCCTCGACCAGATCATGATCGATCTGGACGGTACCGAGAACAAGGCCCGGCTGGGTGCCAACGCCATTCTGGCGGTATCCCTGGCGGCGGCCAAGGCAGCGGCAGCGTCCCTTGGCAAGCCTCTGTATGAGCACATTGCTGACGTTAACGGTACCTCTGGACAGTATTCAATGCCGGTGCCCATGATGAATATCCTCAATGGCGGCGAACACGCCGACAACAACGTGGATATCCAGGAGTTCATGGTGCAGCCCGTGGCGGCGAAAAACTTTGCGGAAGCGCTGCGTATTGGCACCGAGATCTTCCACAGCCTCAAGTCCGTGCTCCAGAAAAAGGGTCTGAACACCGCGGTGGGTGACGAAGGTGGTTTTGCACCAAACCTGCCGTCCAACGAAGCGGCTTTGGCGGCCATCCAGGAAGCGATCGAAAACGCCGGTTACAAACTGGGCACTGATGTGACCCTGGCCCTCGACTGCGCCTCCTCTGAATTCTACAAGGATGGTCAGTACCAGCTCACTGGCGAGGGCAAAACCTTTGACTCTGCCGGCTTTGCCGATTACCTGGCGGGACTTTGCGAGCGTTATCCCATCGTATCCATCGAGGACGGCATGGATGAGGCTGACTGGGACGGCTGGAAGGTGCTAACCGACAAGCTGGGCAGCAAGGTACAACTGGTGGGTGACGACCTGTTTGTGACCAACACCAGCATCCTGAAAGAAGGTATTGAGAAAGGCGTTGCCAACTCCATCCTGATCAAGTTCAATCAGATTGGCAGCCTTTCAGAAACCCTGGATGCCATCCGCATGGCCCAGGAAGCTGGCTACACGGCGGTCATTTCCCACCGCTCTGGCGAAACTGAAGATACGACCATTGCCGACCTTGCCGTGGCCACCTGCGCCGGGCAGATCAAGACCGGCTCACTGTGTCGCTCTGACCGGGTTGCCAAATACAACCAGCTGCTCCGTATCGAGGAAGAGCTGGAAGGCAAGGCACCTTATCGCGGCCTGAAGGAAATCAAAGGCCAGGGCTGAGCGGCCGCTGGCAGTTCGTGCATCTGAAGATGGACTGAGCTAGACTTTCGGGGCTGTCGGCCGGCGTTTCCCGCGCCGGCAGTCTTCCGATGGGTCCGCGAAAGGGATATTACGGAAAACGTCATGAAAGTGCTCTGGTCCATCATGGTGATACTGATCGTCCTGCTCCAGGTCCGCCTGTGGGTAGGGGAAGGCAGTTATGCCCAGGTCTGGAGTCTGAACGATACGATTGCCGAGCAGCGTGCCGAAAACGCCGAACTGGCGGCCCGTAACGAACGCCTCTATGCGGAGGTCCGGAATCTCGGGTCCGGTCAGGGGGCGGTGGAAGAGCGCGCCCGCAAGAACCTGGGTCTGATCCATGAAGACGAGACCTTCTTCCTGGTCGTGGAACCCTGAGCCGGCTTGCAACAAACCCTGTCACAGAAGTTGTACCCATGAATGCCCATGCTTTCTGGCTGGTTGTGCCGGCGGCCGGCATCGGCCAGCGCATGCAGTCCGACCTGCCCAAACAATATCTCACCCTTAATGACCGCTATCTTGTTGATGTGACTCTCGACCGTCTGCTGACCTGCGGCGGCTGGGCGGGTTGTGTGGTTCCGCTGCACCGGGGGGACCAGTGGTGGCGAACTGCCAGCAGCTCGGAGAACCCGTTTATTGAAACCTGTGAGGGCGGCGATGAACGGGCCGATTCGGTGATGGCGGCGCTGGCACATCTTCGGGGCCGGGCCCGGGATGATGACTGGGTACTGGTTCATGATGTGGCTCGTCCCTGTGTCCATAACGACGACATCACCCGGCTGCGCAACCAGTTAGCGGATGACCCCTGTGGCGGCCTGCTCGCAGCGCCGGTCTCCGATACGGTCAAGGAAGTCGCGCCGGGAACTGACCAGGTATTGGCAACCCGGGACCGGAGCCGTTTATGGCGGGCTTTTACACCGCAGATGTTTCGTTTCGGGGCGCTCTGCGAGGCATTGCAACAGGGACTGGAGCATCATCCGGGCGCGATTACCGACGAAGCTTCAGCCATGGAGCGGGCCGGCTGGCAGCCCCGTGTTGTGCCCGGGCGTGCCGATAATATCAAGATCACTGTTCCCGAAGACCTGGTGCTGGCGGAGTTTATTCTGGCCCGCCAGGTGGGGAGCTGACACTGCTTTTCAGAGGTTGCGGCAATGCGAATAGGTCAGGGTTTTGATGTTCATGCGTTCTGTGATGGCAATGAAGTCATTATCGGCGGAGTGCGGATTCCCCACGATCGGGGCCTGAAAGCCCACTCGGACGGTGACGTCCTGCTGCACGCCGTGTCGGATGCCCTGCTGGGCGCTGCAGCGCTGGGAGACATCGGGCACCTTTTTCCCGATACCAGTGACGAATGGGAAGGGGCAGACAGCCGGGTACTGTTACGGGAAGTGCGCCGGCGGATCGGCGAGAAAGGGTTGGAAGTAGTCAATATCGACAGCACTATTCTGGCCCAGGCGCCCCGCATGGCTCCCCATGTAGCAGTCATGCGTCAGAATATCGCAGAGGACCTGGGAGTTCCTGTGGACAGCGTGAGCGTAAAAGCCACCACTACCGAAAACCTGGGCTTTGTAGGGCGCCGTGAAGGCATTGCCTGTCACGCCATCTGCCTGTTGAGGCACACCTGACCATGAGCCGCTGGCGTTTGACCTGGCCGTGGCCGGCTGGCAGTGGGCCGGTTGGTAGCGGCGTGCTGAAGTCCTGTGCGGAAGACTTCCAGGTGACCGAAATTCTCGATCTTGAGGGTGTGATTGCTGCCTCCCGTACGGAGGTGCTGACCGGGGCGGTTCCGGTGCCGGGGCAGGGCGAACATCTGCTGATCTGTCTTGAGAAAACCGGCGATAACACCGCCTGGGTTGCTGGCGAACTGGGTCGTCTGGCGGGCTGCGGAAGCCGGGGTGTGGGTTACTGTGGCCTCAAGGACCGCAATGCGGTGACCCGACAGTGGTTCAGTGTGCAGCGCCCGGGGCAGGAGGCCAGTGATTCGGATTTCCTGAGGACTCTCGAAAGCCAGTATGACAACTGGAAAGTACTTGCCGTGTCCCGCTACCATCGCAAGCTTCGTAGCGGTGAGCATCAGGCGAACCGCTTTGATATCCGCCTGCGCCGGCTCACGGGCGGTGCTGAAGAGATTCAACAGCGTCTTGAGGAACTTCAGCAGGATGGCTGTCCCAATTATTTCGGGCTTCAGCGGTTTGGCCATGATGGCGACAATCTGACTCAGGCGGTGGCCCGGGCGGCAAAACCTGCGCCGCGGCGTCGGGGCCGGCGAGGTATGGACAAGCAGGAAGGGCTCTATTTTTCCGCTGCCCGTTCCTGGCTGTTCAATGAAGTGCTGGCAGAGCGGGTGACCCGGGGCGACTGGAATCATCTGCTGAACGGTGAGCCCGCGGAGCAGCCAACTGGCCCCATGTGGGGTGATGGAGGAACCCAGGCGACCGGAGAGCAGGGCCAACTGGAGCGAGTCGTCGTCGGCCGCCACCCGGAGATGGCGGCGGTGTTCAGCAGCACCCGAATGAGTCCTGCGCGACGGCCCCTGGTATTGCAAGCACAGGAGCTGCACTGGACCGTTTCCGAGAACGGTGACCAGCGCTGGCTGGACATCTCTTTCACCCTTCTGCCCGGCGAATACGCCACCACCCTGCTGTCATCGGTGCTGAATCTGGACGAATCCGGGTGCGCCTGACAGTTTTCTGACGCAGGCTCTCACCAGAAATTCTCGCTGGTGACAGAAATAACCTGTTTTATCCGTTAGAATTCTTCATCGCTTGTGAAAATGGCGGTGAGTCGCCTGAATCTATTCGGAGAGGCTGGTAATCGTGCGTATCCTGCTGTCGAACGATGACGGGGTGCTTTCCCCCGGACTGGTAGCCCTGCATGCGGGCCTGAAAGGAATTGCCGAGATGGAGGTGGTGGCTCCGGATCGCGACCACAGTGGCGCCAGTAACTCCCTGACCCTCAACCGTCCGCTGACAGTGGACCGGCATCCTGGCGGCTTCCATTCCATTGACGGCACACCCACCGATTGCGTCCACCTGGCGGTAAACGGCCTGTTCGATAAACCGTTTGATCGCGTTGTATCCGGCATTAACACCCATGCCAATCTGGGGGATGACATTATCTATTCCGGTACCGTCGCGGCCGCGACAGAAGGTCGCCACCTGGGGTTGCCGGCCATTGCCGTGTCCCTGGTCAATAATGGTCACTTCCACTATGAAACCGCAGCCAGGGCCGTGCGGATATTGCTGCAGCGGAACGACTGGCCGGATCTGGGCGGACGCTGCATCCTTAACGTTAACGTACCCGATGTGCCCTGGGAGGAGATCGCAGGTTTTCGGGTGACTCGTCTCGGCCACCGGGGCCGGGCCGAGGGCGCCGTGCCCATGACCTGTCCACGGGGGCGGGCGCGTTACTGGATCGGCGCTGCCGGTGACGGTGCCGATGCCGGACCGGGCACCGACTTCCATGCAATCAGCCAGAATTACGTTTCCATCACACCGGTACATATTGATATGACACGTCATGACTCACT
>JAJUHY010000216.1 GCA_029265735.1 Marinobacter segnicrescens
CAGCGGTCGGTACCCAGTTTGTGCAGTGGCGCGTTTTCTGTATCGGAACCGGCGTAGCGGGACATCAGATGCAGGCTGGATACCGGCACGTACAGTTTGGAGCCGCCAGCGTATTCCAGCGTCAGGAACTCGCTGGCATCGCCGTCCACGGTGATGGTTTCAAGGCCCTGATAGCGACCAACGCCATGGTCCACATGGACCACGGGTGAGCCGACACGAAGCTCAGACAGATCCCGGTAGCCGGAATCGTCAACCTCCGTGGGCTTCTCCCGGCGACGTCGCTGCAACACCCGTTCACCAAAGAGCAGGGTTTCGGTAATCAGCGCCAGCCCCCGGCGAGGTAGTAGCAGGCCTGGCTCCAGTGGGGCAATGGTGATGGCCGGACTGACATCCGAACTGAGAAAGTCCTGCCAGCCATCGACGTTTTCAACCTTTATGCCGTTTTCAGCCAGGTTCTCTCGCAGGGCTTCCCGGCGCCCGGAAGATTCGGCGCAAATCAGGACGCGGCCGTCGAATTCATCGATAAATCCTCTCAGGCGGGCGGCTGGGTCACTGGCGCGGCCATCCATGGCCACGTCCGGAACAGGTTTGGTATGGAGGGAAGTAATGCCCGGGCCGGACCGGGCCGTCTCGCCATGGTCAAACGTGACGCGGGGGCGCTGGCGCAGCAGGCCAAACAGTTCGTCGGTTCTCAGAAACAGGTCGGCAGGGGGGACGATCGGGCGCAGACGATCATGGCGGCGCTCTTCGTAACGGTGGGCGGTGTCCTGCTGGAACACGTCTACGGCTTCGTCCAGCCCTTCAGCAGTAAATACCAGGGTTTCTCCGGGCAGGTAGTCAAACAGGGTGGCCGTTTCGTCAAAAAAGAGTGGCAAATAGTATTCGATACCAGCGGGGGTGATGCCCTGGGTTACGTCCTGATAAACCGGTGCATTTCGATCTGCATTGGGAAAATATTCGAACCACCGGTTGCGGAAGCCGGAGCGGGCTTCTTTGCTCCAGGGGAACTCGAACGCGGGCAGCAGCTCGATCCGCTCGATGCGGTCCAGCGAGCGCTGGGTCTCAGGGTCAAAGGTGCGCAGTGTTTCAATTTCATCATCGAACAGGTCTATGCGGTAGGGCAGCGCCGCGCCCATGGGATAGATGTCGACAATCGCGCCACGTACCGCGTATTCGCCGTGTTCATAGACGTTTTCACTATGGCGATAACCGGCCGCCTCCAGCTGTAGCCGCCATTGTGCTGAATCCAGTGTCTGGCCGGCCTCAAGAATCAGGGTGTTGCCCTGCAGATAGGATACCGGCGGCAGCCGGTGCATCAGGGTTCTGGCCGGTACGATCAGTATCGCACGCTGGGTCTGGGGCAGCCGGTGCAGGGTCCGTATACGGCGGGACACGATATCGTGGTGAGGTGAGAACAGGTCGTAGGGAAGGGTTTCCCAGTCCGGCAGAGACAGCAGTTCCAACCCATCTTCGGTGATCGCCGCATCGTCCTGACCTTCTGGCAGATCCAGGTAAAAGCGCACGGCCTGTTCGAGCCGGATGGCTTCTTCAGTATTCCGCGTGATAACCAGGGTCAGGCCATCAGTCGTGCGGGCGGTTTCACTGATAGCAAGTGCGTCGGCGCTGCCGTGGAGCTGATCCCAGACCCGGTGATCACCGGCACGGGTAGGAGGTTGGGGGAGATATTCGGCGAATGAATGTCGGGTTCCCGGTTTCATCGGGGTGATCCACTCCTGGCATCTACACGGAATTGAAGGCGTTCGGATTATGACCGGACTGTAAGTCCCAGGTCCCTGCTCACGCTGGCGACCTGTTCGAGAAGGAGGGTATTCTAGCCACGACCGTTGCCAGTGTCATGACAGTACGGTTAATGGAAGCGATAGTGGATCAGGATTTTCGGTAACCGAAGCAAGTTGTCCAGGCTTCCGGGCGTTGCTACGCCGGAGGTGTGGTTTGCGATTTGGGCATATAAATTGGATAATATGCACCCGATTTTTCGAGTGCCAACTTGCAGAGGTTCAAGCGTGAGTCACGAACAGATCAATCAGCACCTGTCCAACTGGACTGAGCGGGAATCAACGGCAGAAGCCATGATTCCCCTGATCGGCCGTCTTTACCGCAAGAATAACGTGGTAACGTCAGTTTACGGTCGCGCCATCATCAATCAGTCGGTGATCGACATCATTCGCGCCCACCGGTTCGTTCGTCAGGTGGAAGAAAGCGAGTTGTCCGTTCACGACACGCTGCCGCTGCTGGAAGTCATGGACCGGCTGGAACTGGGGCAGGCCCATGTCGACATTGGCAAGCTGGCCGTCAAGTTCAAGACCGAAGGTAACGGGCGCTCCCTGGAAGACTTCCTGCGGGAAGAGATCGGTCCGATCGTCGGTCAGCACCAGGCGCAAGCTGAGCAAAATGCCAATGGTCAGACCAAGGATGTGGTTCTGTACGGTTTTGGTCGTATCGGTCGCCTGCTGGCACGTATCCTGATCGAAAAAGCCGGCGGTGGTAACAACCTGCGCCTGCGGGCCATCGTGGTGCGTCAGGGTGGTGCGGACAATGATCTGGAAAAGCGGGCCAGCCTGCTGCGTCGTGACTCCGTTCATGGCCCGTTCAATGGCACTATCTCTGTTGACGAAGAAAACTCTGCACTGCTTGCCAACGGCAACTTCATCAAGGTCATCTATTCCGACGGCCCGGACAAGGTGGACTACACGCAATATGGCATCAATAACGCCATCGTCATTGATAACACCGGTAAATGGCGGGATGAGGAAGGACTTGGTCTGCACCTGAAGTCCAAGGGCGTCAGCCGCGTAATACTGACCGCGCCAGGCAAGGGCAATATCAAGAACATCGTGTACGGCATCAACAACGATACCATCACCGATGACGACCGCATTCTGTCAGCGGCTTCCTGTACGACCAACGCAATCACGCCGGTGCTCAAGGCCATCCACGATGAGTTCACCATCATCGACGGTCACGTGGAAACCGTACACTCATACACCAACGACCAGAACCTGATCGACAACTACCACAAGGGCAGTCGTCGTGGTCGCAGCGCCCCGCTGAACATGGTAATTACCGAGACTGGTGCGGCGAAGGCGGTTGCCAAGGCTCTGCCGGAACTGAAAGGCAAGCTCAGCGGCAACGCCATCCGGGTGCCTACCCCGAACGTATCCATGGCCATCCTTAACCTGAACCTGGAGAAAGAGGTCACGGTTGAGAGCGCCAATAACTACCTTCGGGAAATGGCACTGCACTCAGAGCTGCAGAAGCAGATCGACTTCGTTAACTCACCGGAAGTGGTTTCCACTGACTTTGTCGGCTCTCGCCACGCCGGTGTGGTGGACGCCCAGGCCACTATTGCCAACGGCAAGCGGTTGATTCTCTACGTCTGGTACGACAACGAGTTCGGCTACAGCGCCCAGGTTATCAGCTGTGTTAATCAAATGGCCGGCATTACCCATCCGATTTTTCCCAAGCGCTCCCGTGAGTGGGCCCGGGCCTTGTGCGACTGATCTGATACTGCTTAACCGCCCCCGGCAGCCGCAAGGCTCCCGGGGTTTTCTTGTGCCTGTGGGAGTGCTGGCTTTCCGCTTTCACTCACGAACAGGGCTGAGGGACGTAGGGAAAATCCCCGATCCGGTTTAGGTTACCGGTAGAAATAGATTCTCTTAATCTCTATAATTGGCGCGATTTTGGGTACGTCTGGCACCCGCTTCTTATCGCTTTCCTGAACACTGACTGTACGCCGTGTGCAATGCCGGCAATGGTCGGTCATCATCCGGGCTATACAAGCACCGCTTGAAATGTTGGGGAGCACGGCCGCAGGGTCAGGCGTGACAACACTATTAAACAGTTCCTGATGATTGGACGAGGCTAATGATTAACATTAAAAAAGGCCTGGATCTCCCCATCAGCGGCGCTCCTGAACAGACCATCTCAGACGGAAAGCCGGTACGCCACGTCGCGCTGATCGGCTTTGATTACAACGGCATGAAGCCGACGATGGAAGTAAAAGAGGGAGACCGCGTCAAGCGCGGGTCGCTGCTGTTTACGGATAAGAAGACCCCAGGCGTTCGTTATACCTCACCGGCGGCCGGTGTTGTAAAAGAAGTCACTCGAGGCGAACGACGGGTATTCCAGTCTGTCGTGATTGAGATCGACGGTGACGAGGCTGAAACCTTTGCCCGCTACGATGCAGCGGACCTGCCAGCCCTTGAGCGCCAGCAGATCGTGGATAACCTGGTCGAGTCGGGCCTGTGGACGGCGTTCCGTACCCGCCCGTACAGCAAGGTTCCCGCCATCGACAGCACTCCCCATTCCATCTTTGTTTCTGTTATGGACACCAACCCGCTGGCGGCGGATCCGGTGG
>JAJUHY010000072.1 GCA_029265735.1 Marinobacter segnicrescens
ATGCGGGCCATATGAGATTCGTCCACCGGGCCGGGGTCGATCACCGTCCAGTCGCCGCCGGGGTGGCCCAGCAGATAGCTGTTGGTGCCGGGGCCGGTCATGGCACTGGGGTTCGGGCAGGTAAGGCGGATCACGCCTTCAGCCAGCTGCACGGCCTCGCCGGGAATAATTTCCGCGAGGGCATGGCCACGGCCTTCCGGATCGATCTTGTTGACTTCTTCAAAGGCTGGCGTGCCAGGTTCTACCTGAACCGGTTTGCCCTGGCGGGTTGCTGGCCAGGGTTTGCTGGGCGCAGGCCGGGGTGGCTGGGCCTGGGCATGACGGAGCAGGTCGGAAGTGGTCTTGAAGCCCGCCAGTATCCGTAAGGTGCGCAGGGTCGGTGAGGCAAACAGCCGCGTGCCCTGACGGTGTTCGTCCATGGCCTGTTCCGGGGTCAGCCAGACGTGATCGATGGTTTCGATCCGGTCGTGGGCCGGTGTCTGTCCTTCAGGCATAACCGCGACGAAAAAACGGGTGTCGAACCGGCGCGGTGGCCCCGGCGGGGTGATCCAGTGGGCCAGGTAGGCGAGCCGGTCCACCGGCAGGTCCAGATTATACTGGTGGCAGATTCCGGCCAGGGTCTGGTCACCGGCGATCATGGCGTCTCTTTCTGCAAAGACCGGGTGATCCTGGGGTAGAAACCCGCCGTTGTCGTCCAGGGCCAGCAGGACGCCGGCTTCCTCGAAGCTCTCCCGGATTGCCGCCACCATATAATGGCTGCCGCCGGCTTCGATGCCGAGGTCATGACTGATGGCGGCATCATCGCCGCCGGTTAGAAAACGGTCGCAGCGCTGATCAGCCTCGTCAACGGCGCCACCGGGGAACACGTAAAAGCCAGGCATGAAGCTGGCGTCCCAGGTGCGTTGTAACAATAAAACCTGTATGCCCTCGGAGGAGTCCCGGGTCAGGGCCAGAGTGGCCGCTGGGCGAATTTCCATTGGCGTTACCTTGATCATTTACAGCGTGGGGGAATGTCGTTGTTATGGTTCTGGTAGGGTCTAACATAACGGAAGTCGGCAGCAGGCTCCAGATGATTTACCGGCGGCATGGCGGTATCATGCGCCTGCGCTTCACGATTCACCTGTTTGGTTAACACTTCCATGGCCCGTATCAGATTGTCCTTTCCCGACGAAGTTTTTACTTTTTCCACCTCAATGCCGGTACGCATTACTGATATCAACGGGGCCAACCATCTGGGCAACGATGCACTGATTTCCATGCTGTCCGAGGCCCGGGCACAGTTTATGGTGAAGATGGGACTGCAGGAGCAGATATCCGACGGCGTGGGCATTGTGGTGACCGATCTGGCCACCATGTATCAGTCCGAATCCTTCTTTCCAGAAATCCTGCGGTTCGAAGTGGGCGTAACGGATCTGAACAAGTATGGCGGCGACTACGTCTTCCGGGTCACCAAGGAAGCCAGCGGTCAGCCGGTGGCACTGGCCAAGTATGGATTTGTGTTTTTCAGCTTCCGTCAGAAAAAAGTGGTGGAGCTGCCGGACTATTTCCGCGAACACTTCTCCTGACCCGGGGCCAGCAGCCGGTCCATGCCCTGCCGGTACAGCAGATACGCCAGCGTACCGGCCAGCAGATTACCCGCCATGGCACCGGTCATGAGGCCGGCCAATCCGTTCAACTGACCGCCCAGCCACAGTAGTGGCAGGTAACAGGCAAACAGCCGCAGGGTGGAAATCAGCAGCGCCCGCAGCGGCAGTCCGAGGGCGTTGGTTACCGATACCATCAACATGCAAACGCCCAGGCCGCTGTAGCTGAGCGGAACCCGCAGCAGGTAATCGCCCAGTACCTCACTCACTTCCCGGTCAGCGGTAAACAGCTCCGCCACCAGACCTGAGGTGACCAGCCACAGCAGGGCGATGCCCAGCTGCCAGAACACCACAAACCGGACCGCCAGCCGCACCAGCCGGCGAATGGTGTCTAGTTCCCCCTGACCCAGTAGTCGTCCCACCATGGGCGGCAGGGACATGGTCAGGGCCAGCACCACTACAATAGAGAAAAACTCCAGCCGGGTGCCCAGTCCCCAGGCAGCAACCGCAGCGGAACCGAAGCCCGCCACCAGAGCCGTCGCGGCCATGGCGGAAACCGGGGGCATCAGCTGGCTGACCATGGCCGGCGCCATGATGCTGCCGAGCTGGCGGATGGACGGCCCCAACGCCAGGGCTTTCAGCTCAAAACTGAGCCAGCCGCGCCGGAGCAGCGCCGGATAGACCACCAGACAGGCCACTCCAAACGACGTAATGGTCGCCAGCGGTGCGCCGGGCAAGCCCCAGCCGAAGACGAAAATGTACAGCGGGGCCAGCGCGATATTCAGCAGGCTGCTGGCTACCATCATCAACCCGGGTAGCCGTGTGTCGCCATGGGAGCGACAGATGCTGTAGCCGAAATAAAGCATCGCGCCAGTCCAGGCGGCTCCCAGCCAGGGAATCCAGTACAGCCGGATCAGCGGTAGCAGGATCTCGTCCGCTCCCAACAGGGTCATGATGACGTCCCGGAGCAGCCACAGAGTGATGGCCAGCAACAGCACCAGAGTCGCCCCGGTGGTCACCACCAGTCCGGCCAGCCGGAACGCCCGCTGCTCCTCACCGGCGCCCAGCGTGCGGGAAATAATCGCCGTGGTTGCTATACCCAGACCCACCTGCAAGCCGGTAATCAGCTGCTGCATCGGCATGGTAAAGCCCAGTGCGGCCAGTGGGTCACGGCCCAGCTGACCGATATAGATACTGTCAGCCAACTGAAAGCTCATCAGGGACAGTACCCCGAAGAGCATGGGCCAGGTCATATCGTACAGCTGGCGGGAAAGGCTGGCCTGGGATGTTGGTGTGTTCACGGGGGCGGATTACGGCTCCGGCAGATAATAAGGATGGGCTGAGTCTAGGCCTGGCGCGGGATTAATAAAAGAGGCGACCGCAAGGGTCGCCTCTTCGCCGGGGCGGGAGGGTCAGACTTTCTGCTCTGCCCAGTAAGGTTCCCGCAGCTCCCGCTTGAGGATTTTGCCGATGGTCGAGCGGGGCAGTTCATCCCGGAACTCCACCCTGGCCAGACGCTGGGTCTTGCCCAGTTTGCCGTTGGCGAAGGCCAGAATCTCGTCCTCCGAATCCGTAGCACCCTTGCGGCGTACCACCAGTCCCAGGGGCGTTTCACCCCACTGTTCGCTGGGAATACCGATCACGGCCACATCAGCGACCGCCGGGTGCTCCAGCAGAACCCGCTCCAGGTCGTCGGCGTAGATATTGAAGCCGCCGGAGATGATCATATCCTTGCGGCGATCCAGTACATAAAGGAAGCCGTCTTCGTCCAGCCGGCCCATATCGCCGCTGCGGAAGAAGATATGGCCTTCGGGACTGCTCCACAGCATCTCTTTGGTCTGTTCGTCGCGGTGGTAGTAGCCCCGCATCATGGAAATGGCGCGGCCGACGATTTCGCCCGTTTCCCCTGGCGGCAGCTCGTTGCCATTGTCGTCAATAATGCGGACTTCGGCCCCTTCGGTGGGTACACCAACGGAGCTCCATTTGGTGGGGTTCGCCCCACAGTCCAGGCTGGTGGAGAGACCGCCCTCGGTAAGGCCATACACCTCCCGGATATTGCCCGGCCAGCGCTTCATGGCTTCTGCAATAACCTCTGCCCGCAGCGGCGCACTGGTGGAAAGCTTGAGTTTAAAACTGGAAAGGTCAAACTGGTCAAAATCCGGCTCTGCCAGAATACGGGTGTACTGAACCGGCACCAGCATGGCATGGGTGACCCGGTGTTGCTCGGCCAGTTCGAGAAAGCGGCGGGCGTCAAATTTGCCCATCAGGATCAGGGTGCCGCCGTGGTACAGGGTGGGCAGGGCAGAGACCAGCGTGGTGTTGGAGTACAGTGGCGTTGACACCAGGTTGATGGCATCGCCGTCAAGGCCGAAGTTGGCAAGGCGGATCAGCTGACGCTGGCGGAAGCGGTAGTCGTGCAGTATACCTTTGGGGGTTCCGGTGGTGCCGGAACTATAGATGATGTTGAAGGGATCATCCGGGGTGACCTCCGCGGGTCGAGCTTCGTCTGTGGTGTCGCCCAGCCAGAGGTCCAGATCCTGGCCGCTGTCGACCTCACGGGTGTTCATGCCGATACGCTGTGCAGGCTGTACCCGCTTGAGCTGGTCACGGATTTCGTTATAGAGCGGCAGGTTCTTTTCAGAAACAAACAGAAAACGGGTGTCGCAGTCTTCGACCATCAGCGCCAGTGCTTCACCGCTGGCCATGCCTGAAAGCGGCACCATGCAGCCGCCGGCGATCAGGGTGCCCAGGTACAGGCAAACATAGTCGTTGCTGTTCTCTGATAACCCTGCGACGGTATCACCGGTTTGCAGGCCATCAGCGCGCAGCCGATTGGCAATGCGATTGGCACGGGCAAGCATCTGTGCCCAGGTAAGCGTGCCTTTCTCATCGGTGAGCGCGGGCTTGTCACCCTGGGAACGGGCGAAGCCCTGAATATGGTGACCCATGGGGTCCATGGTTTCCTGCTCAATGGCGGGAGCATAGTTAGGCATTGTTGCGACGGTCTGTCTCATTTGTAGGGGCCCTTTCTGTGGTTCTTGTGTTTTGTCTAGTGAAATTTGTTTTCGAATATATTGACTCAAAACCGGAAGACATGACAAATTAAACGCTTTGTGTAAGCTCTTGAAAAGCATCCTAACCGTTTTTTCGAGCTGTTTTAAAAGCATTTATACCGGAAATCTGATCCGAATCAGCCCGGTACGAGCCAGAATCCATAATCATAAAATCATGGCAAGTTTTAAGGAGCACAGACTATGACGCGTTTCACTGGGCGAGTCGCCATTATCACAGGCGCGGGTAGTGGCATTGGCCGGGCAACGACTCTGAGGCTTGCGAGCGAAGGCGCAAAGGTCGTCCTGGCGGACTGGTCTGAAGAGGGGCTGCAGGAAACTGCATCTCTGTTACCCACTGACGCAGTACATATCGAACGCAAGCTGGACGTGTCGGATGAAGATGCCGTTCAGGCCCTGGTGGCTGAGGTAATGGCACAGTTCGGTCAGATCGACGTGCTGGTCAACAACGCCGGTATCTCCGGAGGCAGTTACCCGCCAGTCACCGAGAACGAGAAGTCAGACTGGGAAAGAATTCTCAGCGTCAACCTGATCGGTGCCATGCTGATGATCAAGCATGTCGCCCCTCACATGATGGCGCGCCAGCAGGGCGCTATCGTCAACACCGCCTCTGTGGCAGGTATCCGCTCTGGCGCCGGTGGTAACCCCTATAGTGCGTCCAAGGCCGGCGTGATTAACCTGACTCAGACCGCAGCCTGTGACCTCGGCGGCTACAATGTCCGGGTAAATGCGGTTTGTCCGGGCCTGGTTGAGACCGGCATGACCCGGAAGGTATTCGAGTACGCCCGCGCCAACGAGAAAGAGCACAAGCTGGGCTCCCGCTGCGAACTGCGCCGTTATGGCCGTCCGGAAGAGCTGGCGGCGGCGATCTGTTTCCTGGCGTCGGACGATGCCAGCTATATCACTGGTCAGGCACTGCCCGTGGATGGCGGCAACACCGCATCCCTGAACATGCCCGGAATGAAAGTGTAATGAACGAAGCAACACCGAATCTCTTTATTTCGGGCGGGAAGGATTTGCCCGGTTTCCATGCCCTGCTGGGCTACCGGCAGGTGTCCTGGGAAGAGGACAAGGCTGTTATCGCACTGGACCTGAAGCCAGAGCATCTGAATCTGGGCGGGGTCATTCACGGCGGCGTACTGAGCTCATTGCTGGACATCGTGCTGGCGGAAGCGGGTACTTACTGCCCTTATCCGGGCCGGATGCGCAAGGCCATCACGCTGACCCTGACCACAACATTTACCGGCCAGTGTTCTGCTGGCACGATAACCGCGACGGGCATCAAACGAGCCGGCGGTACCCGTATTTTCAACAGCACCGGGGAAGTTCGCGACGACAAAGGCAACCTGCTTGCGATTGCTGAAGGTACCTTCAGACTCCGATCCGGTAGCGAAAAACCCGAGGGCGTTCCTATCTGAACGCGTTTCCTCCACTGACTTACAAATAATATTGGAGAGGCATGACCATGCTATACGAACCATCTGACCGGGCGAAAAAGCTCCAGAAAGAACTCATCGAGTTCATGGACGCGTACATCTATCCAAACGAACACAAATACCACGAGCAGATCGCCAACGCTGAAAACCGCTGGGCGCCGGCTCCCGTCATGGACGAGCTCAAGGCCAAGGCCAAAAGTGCCGGTCTGTGGAACCTGTTTCTGCCGGAAAGCGACCGTGGTGCGGGTCTGACCAACCTTGAGTACGCTCACCTTTGTGAAATCATGGGCCGTTCCCATATGGCGCCGGAAGTGTTCAACTGCTCAGCGCCGGACACCGGCAATATGGAAACCATCGAGCGCTACGGTAGCGAAGATCACAAGGAAAAGTGGCTGAAGCCGCTGCTGGAAGGCGAGATCCGTTCCTGTTTCTCCATGACCGAGCCGGACGTGGCTTCCTCCGACGCCACCAATATCGCCACCGAGATCCGTCGTGAAGGCGATGAGTATGTGATTAACGGCAAAAAGTGGTGGTCATCAGGCGCCATGACCACAACCACCAAAATAGCCATCGTCATGGGCAAGACAGATCCCACTGCTGAGCGTCACAGGCAGCAGTCCATGATTCTGGTGCCTCTGGATACCCCGGGCGTCGAGATCGTTCGCGCGCTGCATGTGTTCGGTTATGACCATGCGCCCCATGGCCACGCGGAAGTTCACTACAACAACGTGCGGGTTCCCGCTTCCAACATCCTGCTGGGTGAAGGCCGTGGCTTTGAAATTGCCCAGGGCCGCCTTGGGCCAGGCCGTATTCACCACTGCATGCGCACCATCGGTGTTGCCGAGCGCGCACTGGAGCTGATGTGTGAGCGTGCCAACGCCCGCGAAGCCTTCGGTCGCCCGCTGGTTGAATTCGACTCCATCCGCAAGGATATCGCCCGCTCACGGCTGGAAATCGAGCAGGCTCGTCTGATGACCCTGAAAGCCGCTCACATGATGGACACCGTCGGTAACAAGGTAGCCCGTCAGGAAATTGCCATGATCAAGGTAATCGCGCCGACCATGGCCCTGAACGTTCTTGACCGTGCCATCCAGGTTCACGGTGGCGCCGGCGTCAGTCAGGACACCTTCCTGGCATCAGCCTGGGCCAGTGTGCGTACCCTGCGTCTGGCTGACGGTCCGGACGAGGTTCACCTGGATTCCATCGCCAAGATGGAACTGCGCAACTACCCGCGTACCCACTGATTCCGGAGTTTATGCATGACGAATCCTCTGTTTGATATGACCGGCAAGGTGGCCCTGATTACCGGGTCCACCAAGGGTATTGGCCGGTCAATCGCTGAAGAGATGGCCCGGCTTGGGGCAAAAGTAGTCATCTCCAGCCGCAAGGCGGATGTCTGCGAACAGGTAGCCAGTGAACTCAAGGCCGAGGGCCTTGAGGCCATCGCCATTCCCTGCCACGTGGGCCGCAAGGATGATCTACAGAACCTGGTGGACAAGACTCTGGAAAACTGGGGCAAGATCGACGTACTGGTGTGCAACGCCGCCACCAACCCGCTCTATGGTCCCACCTCGGAAATGACTGACGAGGCCTGGGACAAGATCATGGACACCAACGTCAAAGGCAC
>JAJUHY010000060.1 GCA_029265735.1 Marinobacter segnicrescens
AAGTTTTGCCATTGGCATTATCCTGCTGATCTGGATTTATATTAACTGGATGATCCTGCTGGCGGGTTCGAGTATCTCTTTCTATCTGCAGAACCCCGGAAATGTGTCAAAACGCCGGGATGTGGATCCCTCGCCGGAGTTGCAGGAGCAGGTGGCACTGGTCCTGATGTGGCGTGTCTGCAAGCCGTTCAGTGAGGGGCTGCCGCCGCCCCAGCAGGAAACCCTGGAGCAGGAGATGCGGGTACCCGGGGAAATTACCCGGCGTATTTCCGACAAACTGATCCGCAAGGGACTGCTGAACCTGGCCGGTTCCTCAGGCGACCATCTGGTGCCGGGCCGCGCCCTGGAACTGATCCAGGTGGGCGACGTGCTGGCGGTCGTGCGGGAAGACGAGGAAGGGCTGATGGAGCGTCTGCCAGACATATTGCCTTCCGAAATGCGCCGTATAGTGACCGCCGATTACACGCGCACGTTTGCCGATCTGCTGCGCCCAAGGCTGGCATCAACGGATGGAGGGACCCTCCGCGAGGAAACGTGACAGGGACTGGCGCATTCTGGTGAGCTGTTCAGGATCCAGGGCGACCAGGGACTCCAGCTCCTCTTCCGGCAGGTTGCGCTGGTGGGCGTTCCGGAGTATTTCCCGGGTGCCCAGGATCAGGCCGTCATTCAGGGATGATGGCGGATTACTGTCCGCCGGGGATTCCGCTCCGTTTAACAGATCGTGGTAACGCTCCGGTAGTCCCCAGGCACTCGCGGCCTTGCGGGCGGTTATCCAGCCGAAAGCTGTCATGACCTGATAACACATCTGGGGCGTTGCCTGCTGCCCGGGATACCGGCGGCTGACAATGGTCTGGACCTCCCGGCGCAGGGTCAGATAGGCGAGGGCCGGCAGCAGGCCGGCCATAAAACAGGTGGTGCTGTCCTCCTGGCGGCTGAGTGCCACCAGTTCGGAGGCCCGGGCACAGCCGAGGCCCCAGCGCCAGACCCGCTGGGTAAACGTGGATTCCGTGGAATTGCGGGCTGCCAGCATGGGCCGCATTACCGAGGCGGATACGACGTTGCGGATGCCATCGAGACCCAGCACAAAGACCGCCTGATCGACGGTCTCAATCGTCTGGTCCCCGGTCTTGAAAAACGGGCTATTGGCGACCTGAAGCACCTGATCCGTCAGCGATGCATCGCTGAGAATAATGTCCACAACCTCTTTGCGAGTGGTGGACTCTCTGGATAAAGTCCGTAATAAAGTGGGTAGGGTCAGAGGCTGTCTGGGGAGTTCTTCAAGCCGGTTTTTCTGAAGCCGGAGTTCAATTTCGGCCACCACCTTCCGGGTGAACGGTGATGGTGTTTCCAGCTGTCGCGGACCGCAGTCCAGTAGCCAGCAAAACAAGTGGTTGTTAAGGCGGTCTCCGGGAGAGGTCTGGGGCAGCGGCTGAGCCATATTCCGGGATGGCCTGGATGGGCGCTTATCGTCAGAGGGCGATGGTGCCTGCGGACTAAGCCAGCTCTTTACCCAGGAAAAAATACCCGGCATCCCACGTGTCTCCGTAAGCCTCTGGATTTCTGACGATTCGCCGCTAAGTTATTCTGTCGCAGTATAATACAGTCCGCCGACGTCGTCCGGTATCTGCCTATAGTTAAAAGACCCGTTAGCGCCGGAAGTCACCCCAGAGCCATTGGCACAGGGTGATGGCAGCCACTGGTGCGGTTTCTGTACGAAGTACTCTCGGCCCCATGGCGGTGGGCTGAAATCCCCGGGCCTCTGCCTGTGCGATTTCCTCTTCCGTGAGGCCGCCTTCCGGGCCGATCAGCAGGGCTACACCCTGACGAGGCGGGGCGAGCTGATCCAGCTCCGGGCCGGTGCGGTGATGCAGTACCAGGCCCAGGTCACAGCCGTGGTCCTGCTCAATCCAGTCGTTGACTGAGACAAGGGGCGCGATAACCGGTACCGTTGCCCGCCCACACTGCTCCGCAGCGCTGATGGCCACCTGTTGCCAGTGGCGGATGCGCTTTTCTTCCCGGTCACCTTTCAGGCGCACGTCACAGCGTGTACTGGTGAGGGGAACAATGGTATGCACGCCCAGTTCGGTACTCTTCTGGACGACGTAATCCATGCGATCGCCCTTCGAGATCACCTGCCCAAGCACGATGTGAAGGCTGGGCTCACAGGTACCTGGCTCCTGTCCCAGTACCCGGGCGGTCACCTCCTTCTTGCCAACGGTATCCAGTTCGGCCGGGTAGTTGGTGCCATCGCCATTGAACAGTATCAGTGACTGGCCGGACTGCATGCGCAGCACTTTGCCGACATGATGCGCCGCGCTGTCATCGAGGGTGACGGTCTGGCCGCTGTGAAGCGCTTCGCTGGTATAAATTCTGGGGTTTCGCACGGATGAGTCTGTCTCGGGAAATCAGAGGTGGAGAAAGTGCCTGATTACAACGGAAGACTCAGGGTACCCAAAAACAGCCTCCATATGCCAGATGGATGCGGTAGAAACACCGGGCAAGGCTAGAGTGCCTCACCCGGTAATGCCGGTGTCAGTCACGTACCGCGACGTTGATTCCTTCTGTAGCAACCTGGGCCAGGTGGTGGATCTGGTCTTCGGTGATGATATAGGGCGGCATGAAGTAGACCACGTTCCCCAGGGGGCGCAGCAGCGCCTCACGGGTAAGGGAATGCTGGTAAACACGGATGCCTCGGCGCTCCTGCCAGGGGAAGGGCTCCCGGGTTTTACGATCCTTGACCATTTCGATGGCCAGGGTCATGCCAGTCTGGCGGATGTCCCCTACGTTGGGGTGATCCGCCAGATGGGCAACGGATTCCGCCATGGTTCGGGACAGGGCCTTGTTGGCCTCAATCACCTGGTCATCCCGGAAAATGTCCAGTGTCGCCAGCGCCACGGCGCAGCCGATCGGGTTGCCGGTGTAACTGTGACTGTGCAGGAACGCCCGCAGAGTCTCGTAGTCGTCGTAGAACGCGTTGTAAACCGTATCCGTGGTAAGCACCACGGACAGTGGCAGGTAACCGGCCGTCAGGCCCTTGGAAAGACACATGAAGTCAGGGGTTATGCCGGACTGCTCGCAGGCGAACATGGTGCCGGTGCGGCCAAAGCCAACGGCAATTTCGTCCGCAATCAGGTGCACACCATAGCGATCGCAGGCTTCCCGCAGTTTGGTGTGGTAGACAGGGTGGTGCATCCGCATGGCACCGGCACACTGGATCAACGGCTCAACCACCACCGCGCAGATTTCCTCATGCCGTTCCGCCAGAAGCTTTTCCATCACCTCGAACTGGCGCAGGGCGTACTGTTCGTCGGTTTCTCCTTCTTCCTTATTGTAGGCATCGGGAGAGGGCGCGGTGAGCACCTCCATCAGCAATGGCTGGTAGGTGTCCTTGTACAGGGCCACGTCTCCGAGAGCCAGCGCACCCAGAGTTTCGCCGTGATAACTGTTGGCCAGGTTGACGAAGTTTTTCTTGCCGGGTTTGCCCTGGTTTTTCCAGTAGTGGTAACTCATCTTCAAGGCCGCTTCGATGGCGGATGAGCCGTTATCCGCGTAGAAGCACTTGTTGAGCCCCTCCGGCGTCACTTCAATCAGCCGCTCCGAGAGCTCCACTACCGGCTCATGAGTGAAGCCCGCAAGAATTACATGCTCCAGTTTCTCAATCTGATCCCGGATTGCGCTGTTGATACGGGGATTGCCATGACCGAACAGGTTGACCCACCAGGAGCTGACAGCGTCGATATAGCGGTTGCCATTGAAGTCTTCCAGCCAGACCCCTTCTCCTTTCCTGATGGGTATTAGCGGCAGGAATTCGTGGTCTTTCATCTGGGTGCACGGGTGCCAGACGGACTTCAGATCACGGGCGACAAGGTCGGCGTTGCGCATGGGGTTGCTCCGGTTTTGAATTGTTTAAACGATGTTATTCGCTGTTAACCAAACCGGATAATACAGTTAACAGCGGCTGGTAGGAAGGCTCGTATGTGGATCGCCAACTCAGCCGGCTCACCTCATCAGTGTTTCAGAACCCGCGAGAGAAAAGACTGAGTGCGTTCGTTACGGGGGCGGTCGAACACCTCCTCCGGCGGCCCTTCCTCCACGATTTGTCCCTCGTGAATGTAGATCACCCGGTCTGCCACTTCCCGGGCAAAACCCATTTCATGGGTGACCACCATCATGGTCATGCCTTCCCGCGCCAGTTCCCGCATCACGTCCAGAACTTCGCCCACCATTTCCGGGTCCAGTGCCGACGTGGGTTCATCAAACAGCATCAGCCGGGGTTCCATGGCCAGCGCTCGCGCGATGGCTACCCGTTGCTGCTGGCCGCCGGAGAGCTGGGCCGGGTACTTGTCGGCCTGGTCGGCAATGCCCACCCGCTGCAGCAGACGTTCAGCCGTACCGTTGGCCACCACTTTCGGCGTATTCTTCACTTTCCGGGGGGCCAGCATGATGTTCTGCTTCACCGTAAGGTGCGGGAAAAGGTTGAATTGCTGGAACACCATGCCCACATCCTTGCGGATATCTGCCAGGGACTTCTGGCTGCCCCCTTTGGGTGCAATGGCGCGGTCTTCCACTTCCAGTTGGCCGGAGTCGAAGGGCTCCAGTCCATTGACGCAGCGGATTAGAGTCGACTGCCCGAGCCGCTGGCTCCGATGATGACCACGACTTCTCCCGCCTCAACGGTCAGGTCGATGTCCTTCAACACATGCAGCTTGCCAAAGTACTTGTTCAATCCCTGCATTTTCACAATGTGACTCATATTCCCCTCCTCAAACCGACGTCAGCCCGCGCCGCTCAATCAGGCGCAGGATCAGCGACAGGGTCAGGGTGATCATCAGGTAAAGGATCGCCACCGCGAAATACACCTCAAAGGCGGTAAAGGTATTGGCGATATATACCTGCCCCTGGCGCACCAGCTCGCCTACGCCAATGACTGAGAACAGCGAGGTATCCTTGATGGAGACAATGGCCTGATTGCCCAGGGGAGGAATCATGCGGCGGAAAGCCTGGGGCCAGACAATGGACCAGAAAGTCTGGGTTCGTGATAGTCCAAGCGAAAGCCCCGCCTCGCTCTGACCCTTGTCGATGGACTGCACACCACCGCGGACCACCTCTGAAATATAGGCACCGGAGTTCAGGGCGATGGCCGCAATGCCCGCTGTCAGTGGGTTAATGGGCGCGCCGATAAGATCCGGCAACCCGTAAAAGATAAACAGCACCTGAACCAGAATGGGTGTGCCCCGAAAGATCTCGATATAGGCGGTGGCCGGCCAGCGCAGGAACCAGTGTTTGTTAATGCTCAGCAGCCCGAAAATGATGCCCAGCACGAACCCGATCGCAAGGCCCCCGAATGAAATCAGCAGTGTGTATGGAAGACCCTTGAGCAGGTAGGGGATGGAGTGAATGGCTGCCTGCCAGTCGAACTGGAACTGAAACTCCACGGTCGGCTTTCTCCGTCAGTTCAATACGAGCGCCGGAGAGAAGGGGCTCCGGCGCTGGAAGGAATGAAACGTGGCGCTTTACTCGCTATCGGGTAGTTCGCCAAACCACTTTTTATAGATTTCGTTATAGGTGCCGTCGTCCTTCATTGAGGCGAGGGCCTCGTTAACCTTGTCGACCCACTCACTGCCTTTTTTCAGGGCGATACCATACTGTTGGCCTTCATACAGCGGCCCGACGGTTTTGACCTGCCCCTTGCCCTTGGTCTGCGCGAAGTAACCCACGTTGGGAGCATCGTAGAACACGGCGTCGATGGCGCGGCTCATCAGCGCCATATACATGTCCGAACTGCCCGGGTAGGGGGTCACTCCACCGGCATCGTCCAGTTCACGGGCCAGAAAGTCATAACTGGTGCTGCCGATTTTTGTGCCGACTTTCAGCCCTTCCAGATCCTCCAGGCCGTCAACGGAATCGTTGTCGGCCCGCACCAGAATGCGCAGGCCGGAGTCGTAATAAGGGTCTGAGAAGTCAACAATTTTGCCGCGCTCTTCGGTGATGGTTATGCCGGCAATCGCGATGTCCACGTTACCGGTCTGAAGCGCCGGAATGATCCCGTTGAAATCCATGGTCTGCAGGTCGTAATCAAACCCGGCCCGGTCGGCGACCTCCTTGATGATCTCCATATCGAAACCCACCATCTCGCCGGTTTCCTGGTCCATCATCTCGAAGGGTACAAAGCTGGGGTCGGTAACCACTTTCAGGGTGTCCGCACTGGCCAGGGTGGTGGTCAACGACAGGGCAGCCGCTATGCCAAGGGGTTTTATCCAGTTGGTTTTCATGGGATCTCCTTACAGATTATGGACATATCTGTATGAGCGTAGACCATGGATTTTGGTTTTGCAGACTCTTTCTTTGTGCGGAGGGGCCGGTTTTAAGGTTTTGGGGGTGGTATCGTCTGAGGAGTGCAGAGTTGAACACCAGCTTAACGGGCAGCGCTGACGTTTGCAGAAACCATTGGAAGGCCAGATTGAAACCTAGCGCGTGGATTTGGGATGCTGTTTTCTTCACCCTGATGTTTTTCGGGATTGCGCTGGTTATCTTCGCTGTTAACCTGGCTGCGAATTTGCCTGGGAGTACGTCGGGGCATGCTCTGGCAACAATATCGGCTGGGTTGGCTCTCGTAAGATATCGATGGGATAGCGTCGTACCTGGGTGCGGGGTCACGATCAGCTTCTCGGCTGTTGCCGGGGTGGCCGCGGTCCTGTACCTCTATTTGTTAGAGGTTGTATCCCATCTTAGTCAGTGGATACAGTTTGAGCCATTGAAGAGCCAAGAGGCCGTCCTGGCGTTCCTTGCGAATGCCCTGGTGTTTGCATTCACCTTATGGTTCAGGCGCTGGGCATCAGCTCATTAGCTAGCCCGCCATTAAATCAGCTTAATGGCGGGCTGTTTGTCGTTCAGAACGAAATCTTATCCCTGTTCGCAAGCCCAAGGTTATTCCAGATTTTCAGGCTGGGCTCGGCCTGGTTCAGCGTATAGAAGTGCAGTCCCGGCGCTCCGGCGGCCAGCAGGCGTTCGCACATGCTGGTGACGACTTCTTCGCCGAACTTGCGGATGCTGGCGCTGTCATCGCCATAGGATTCCAGCTGTTTGCGTATCCAGCGGGGGATTTCGGCTCCGCACATGTCCGAGAAGCGCACCAGACTGGAGAAGTTGACGATGGGCATGATGCCAGGCACCACCGGGATGGTGATGTTCATCTTTTCCAGCCGGTCGATGAAGTAGAAATAACTGTCCGCATTGAAGAAGTACTGAGTGATGGCGCTGTTAGCGCCGGCTTCTACCTTGCGGGCAAAGTTTTTCAGATCTTCTTCTGCGTTCCGCGCCTGGGGGTGGAATTCCGGGTAGGCCGCTACCTCCAGGTTGAACGCATCGCCGCTGTGCTCGCGAATAAACGATACCAGCTCGTTGGCGTACCGCAGCTCTCCTGATGCCCCCATACCGGAAGGCAGGTCGCCCCGCAGGGCGACGATGCGGTTTACGCCACTTTCCCGATAAATATCCAGCAGTTCGGCAATACTCTCGCGGGTACCACCGACGCAGGACAGGTGGGGCGCGGTAGAGATACCCTGGCTGTGCAGGTTCAGCACCGTTTCGACGGTCCGGTCACGGGTTGAACCGCCGGCGCCGAAAGTGACCGAGAAAAAGTCCGGGTGCACTTCTGCCAGCCGGTTGCGTACGGTCTGGAGTTTTTCCCGGCCCTGGTCGGTCTTGGGCGGGAAAAACTCGAAACTGAAGCGTCGTTTGAATTGCTTCTGGGATTCCATATCTGCTTCCAATCAGTACTTGTAGCTGTCCGGCTTGTAAGGGCCTTCCACGGGGACACCGATGTATTTCGCCTGCTCAGGTGTCATCTTGGTGATGACGCCGCCAAAGCCTTCCACCATGGCCCGGGCCACTTCTTCGTCCAGTTTTTTGGGCAGCACTTTCACGTAAATTCCGTTGGCTTTTTCTGCATCAGGCAGATCCGCAAAGCGGCGCTCGAACAGGTACATCTGCGCCAGCACCTGGTTGGCAAACGAGCCATCCATGATGCGCGACGGGTGACCAGTAGCATTGCCGAGATTCACCAGACGACCTTCGGACAGCAGAATCAGATGATCTTCGGTGGCCTTGTCGCGATAGACCACGTGCACCTGCGGCTTGACCTCGTCCCATTCCCAATGCTTGCGCATGTAGGCGGTATCGATCTCATTGTCGAAGTGGCCGATGTTGCAGACAACAGCGCCGCTCTTGAGGGCCTTCAGCATGTTGGCG
>JAJUHY010000117.1 GCA_029265735.1 Marinobacter segnicrescens
ACCCGCTGGAACATTTCCATGTTCCACTATCGTAACCATGGCGCAGCCTACAGTCGGGTTCTGATGGGAGCCCAGGTGGACGACCGTGATCTGCCGGCCTTTGAGGCCATGCTGGACCGGGTTGGATTTCGCTACACCAATGAGACAGACAACGAAGCCTATCGGTTATTTCTTGGTGCAGGGAACGGGAAACATTAGTTTGTGTAGCACGTGAATACAGATGTGGTCTGCGTCTGCAATAACCTTTGTTTAAAACTTTACAAACCGTAATTTTTTTAAATTGTAAATCGACGGATAACTGTTAATCTTTCGTCCATTCTCGGAGTTGTCAGCAGACGCCTGTTTTCGCGAGGAAAGCGGGCGTTTAAAACAACAAGAAATGGTAGCCCGATCGGTAGTCGGCTCTTTTTTGTGGAGGAAAGGCAATGAGGCGCAGGCCGGACACAATTCGCACGGTGGTTCTATTGTTCGTAATAGGGCTGGCGGTGACGGGGCTGACCTCCTACGACTTTTCCGACGATGAGCCCAGGGTAATTCCCGCCGAACTCAGCGCTCAGGGCCACTGGTTTAGCCAGCAGCACAGCGAGGGCTGATCCTCTCCGGCTATCCGGTCCGGTAGATATTCCGGTCGGTCACGACCGCGTCCAGAGGAATGTCCCAGGGTTCTACTGGCAGCCGTTCCACTTTCTGCAGTTCATGGGCCAGGCCAATCAGGGTTGGGCGCAGCCGCGGGCGTACCCGGGTAAATGCAAAACTGCGGTCGTAAAAGCCGCCCCCCATTCCCAGCCGTCCGCCCATCTCATCAAAGCCGACCAGCGGCATCAAGACCACATCCAGTGCCCAGGAGGCGCAGATTCTACGATTGTGGAACAACGGCTCCGGAATGCCGAAGCGGTTGGGTGTCATCGGTGTATCCTGACAGTAATGGCAGAACGCAAGCTGGCCGGAGTGAATCGGGTGCAGCACCGGCAGAAAGAAGTCCACGCCGCGCCGCTGACTCTGAGCCATGAAAATCCGTGGGTCGATCTCACCATCATTCGGCAGATAAAGGGCAATGCGACGGGCGCTCATGACCCGGGGGTGCTTTCGCAGAGTGTTCGCCAGAGCTATGGCTGCGTCTTGCTGCTGTCTGGGATTGAGTGCGCGACGGGCATGACGCAGATTGGTGCGCAGGGCCTTCCGGTCCCGGGTGGTGTCAGACTTGAACTCTGAGAGACTCTGGAAATTGTGGGTCACGTCAAGAGAAGGGTGAATAATGAGCTTCCCGGGCTGCCGTTATCGGATAAGGCCCTTGAACCCAGGGTTCAAGGTGGTGGCCGCTGTGGCATATAAGGCTTTCCCCTTCGCGGGGGACTTGCTCACAATGCCCTGAAGTAGCCACCTGGGTGTTGCGCATCGGCTCGAGGACGTATCCGACCATCGAACAGCCCAGGAAGTTGAGACCATTATAGGGCCATTGGTGGGGGTGGATGCAACCGCCCCGGGTTTAATTTCGTTTACCTGGGTCGGAGGCGTCCTCTGCGGTGGTTGCCGGCTGGCCCAGAGCATTGTCCAGTTTTGCATCCATGGAGCGCAGCAGTTCGTCCGCAGCACCGGACATGCTGGAGTCTTCCAGCAACTCATGGGTGATGTTCAGTGCGGCCATTACCGCAATCCGCTCGGTACCCAGCACTTTCCCGGTGGTACGGATCTGACGCATCTTGCCGTCCAGGTGGCGGGCTGCCCGACGCAGGGCATCCTGCTGGTCTGGGGGGCAGGCCACCAGGTAATCCTTATCAAGAATGCTTACTTCGACGGTGGTGGGAGACTTCGACATCAATGGTGCTCCAGGGCTCGAAGGCGGCCGATCATGGCTTCAATGCGGTTCTTGGCAAGGTCGTTCCGTTGGATGAGCTGGGCACGCTCCCGGTTCCATTCGTCCTGAAGCTCACGCATGGCTGCGTTATCCTGCTCCAGCTTGCGACAGCGCTCGATCAGGCGGTCAAGTTTGTCCGCCATGGCCTGCAAATCTGACTGTTCCATAGATTTTCCGCTACGTGAGGGGCATCAACACCAATCAACTATAAGTGGGCTATTGAAACGGGTCAATTTGCCAGTGTGTCATCTTGCTGTGACCCCTGTCTCACCCTCGGCCTTGAGTCACCGGTCACCCCTGGTCTTTGGCGAAGCGACTGATGCCTGTCGACGATCACGGTCATCGGTATGTGCCCCAATCGCACCGGAAATGCTAGGATTGAAAACCCATACAACGGACAAGTGAAGCGCTTTGATGACCGATAACGCAGCCTCCGGCTTCCAGACCGACGATTTTGAAGGCTGGGCGAATCTGTTCACCCGCTGCCGGGCGTTCAGTCACCCCTCCGAGCTCCATGGCGGCCTTTGCGGCCGGCTGGCTGCAGGCGCCCGTCTGGATCAGTCACAATGGCTGGAAGTAGTGTGTGAGCATATTGGCATCGCGGCCGATGCGCTGGCCGGCGATGACAGCCTGCCACCGGAGCTGGCTGCGTTTATGGATGAGTCCTACCACCGTACCCTGGATCAGCTCCGTGCCGCGGACCTGGCATTCGAGCTGTTACTGCCAGAGGACGACTACGCCTTTGACCAGCGCCTGCAGGCGCTTTCAGCCTGGGTTCGCGGCTTTCTCGAAGGCATGGCGCTGGCGGCGGGTCAGCGTCTGGGGGAGGCGCCGGAGGACATCCGCGAGCTGATTGAGGATCTGGTTGCCATCAGCCAGGTTGAGGAAGCCGGTGAGGGCGATGAAGCGTCCGAAGTCCAGCTGATCGATATTACCGAGTATGTCCGCCTGGGGGTGATCTCCATATTTACCGAATTCAACCCGCCAGAGCAGAAACCTTCTTCCGCAGGTCAGACCCTGCACTGACTGCCGTACCAGGAGACCCTATGAGTCCGTGGATTCCGATGACAGAACACGCTGAACGCCGGCGCCGGCTGATGGAGCTGATGGCGGAGGACAGCATTGCGATCCTGCCTGCCGCGCCGGAGTGCACCCGCAACCGGGATGTGCTTTTTCCGTTCCGTCAGGACAGCGATTTTCAGTACCTGACCGGATTTGGCGAGCCGGAAGCCGTTGTCGTGCTGATCCCTGGCCGGGAACACGGCGAGTCCGTGCTGTTCTGCCGGGAACGCAATCCCGAGAAGGAGTTGTGGGACGGTTCCATCGTCGGGCCCGAAGGTGCCATTGAGCAATACGGCATGGACGATGCGTTTCCCATTTCAGATATCGATGACATCCTGCCCGGTATGATTGAGGGGCGAAGCCGCGTGTATTACCCGCTGGGCCGGGATCAGAGCTTTGATAAGAGAGTCATGGACTGGATCAAGGCCATCCGCGCCAAGGTACGGGCCGGTGCCCAGCCTCCCGGCGAGTTTGTGGCGCTGGAACACCTACTCCACGACCTTCGCCTGTACAAGAGCGCCAATGAAATCAAGGTCATGGCCCGGGCCGGGCAGATCAGCGCCCAGGCCCACTGTAATGCCATGAAGCGCGCCCGTCGGGGCGGCTACGAGTATCAGCTGGAAGCCGAGCTGATTCGCACCTTTATGGAGCACGGCGCCCGCAATGTGGCTTATCCGTCCATCGTGGGCGCTGGCGCCAACGGTTGCATACTCCACTACATCGACAACTCGGATCCCCTGAAAGAAGGCGATCTGGTGTTGATTGACGCGGGTTGTGAAGTGGACTGCTATGCGTCTGACATAACCCGGACCTTCCCGGTAAGCGGAACTTTCTCTGAGCCCCAGCGAGCGCTCTACGAAGTCGTGCTGGAAGCCCAGTACGCCGCGATTGATGCGGTTCGTCCCGGCAATCACTGGAACATGCCCCATGAGGCGGCGGTGGAAGTGCTGACCCAGGGGCTGATTGACCTGGGCCTGATCCAGGGTACGCTGGCGGACGCTCTTGAAAAAGAAGCCTACCGACCCTTCTACATGCACCGGACCGGGCACTGGCTGGGAATGGATGTGCACGACGTGGGCGACTACAAGGTCGGCGACGCCTGGCGGGAACTGGAGCCGGGCATGGTCATGACCGTAGAGCCGGGCCTGTACGTGGCTCCGGATAACATGGATGTCGACCCCCGCTGGCGGGGCATTGGCATTCGCATTGAAGACGACGTGGCGGTCACGAAAGACGGCTGCCGGGTACTGACGGATGGCGTGCCGAAAACCGTCGCCGAAATTGAGGCCTTGATGGCCGAGCAATAACCACCGATTAACAGGAGCCGGTCCGGAACCTTATGCAGACCCTGGAGACGGATATACTGATTGCGGGCGGTGGGCTGGCCGGTGCCACGCTGGCGCTGGCGGTTGCGCAACTGGCGCCGGGTTACCGGATCACCGTGACCGAGGCCTTCCCGCTTTCCGAGACGCCGGCGCCGGAGGACTACCAGCCCAGTTATGACGCCCGATCCACCGCCCTGTCCTGGGGTTCCCGGCAGATCTTCGAACGCTTGGGTCTGTGGTCGGCGATAGAGCCGCAAGCGGCACCGATCCGGCATATTCATGTGTCCGAGCGTGGCCGGCTGGGGGTAACACGGCTGGCGGCGGCGGATCATCATCTGCCAGCGCTGGGCTATGTGGCCGATAACCGCTGGCTCGGTCTGTGCCTGATGGCAGCGCTGCGGAAGTCGCCGGCCATCCAATGGCTGGCCCCGGCGCGGGTTACCGGAGTGACTCCCGGCAGGGACGGGGTTCGCGCCACCGTTAATTCGGTCGACGGAGAAGGCGATGGCTCCGGCGAACCGACGGAAGTTCACGCCCGGTGTCTGGCGATTGCCGATGGCGGACGCTCCGGCCTGCGGGAGTCCCTGGGCATCGACGTGACTCGTGAGAACTATGGTCAGCACGCGCTGATTGCCAACGTCAGCACCGAATATCCCCATGAGGGTACAGCCTGGGAACGCTTCACCAGTCGCGGACCCATGGCACTGCTGCCCCAGGTGGGAGGGCCTCAGCCTGGCCACCGCTCGGCTCTGGTGTGGACCCTGTCGGGGGCAGAGCTCGATGAGGTACTGGCGCTGAGTGACGACGCCCGCTGCCAGCGCCTGCAGAAGGTATTCGGCTGGCGGCTGGGCCGTTTCACCCGTTTTGGTGAGACCCATCACTATCCGTTATCACTGACGGTGGCGAAAGAAGTCGTCCGTCCTGGCATTGTCCTTGTGGGCAACGCGGCCCATGCCCTTCATCCGGTGGCTGGGCAGGGTTTCAATCTGGCGCTGCGGGGCCTGATGGCCCTGGCCGAGACCTTTCGTTACGCCGGACAGACGGGGCAGTCCCCCGGCAGCCTGCCGGTGCTGATGAAATATCAGCAGGCCCATGAGGATGATCAGCGCCGGATCGTCGGCTTTTCAGATACCCTGGTTCGCCTTTTTGGCAGCGAATACCCGACCCCGGCCTTCGCGCGCAGTATTGCCCTGGCCGGGCTCGACGTACTGCCGGATGCCAAGCACTGGTTCGCCCGGCAGGCCATGGGGCTGGGCACGGCGAAACCGGTAGCGCGCAGGGAGGAACACTGGTGATGACGCACTTCGATATCGTGGTCGTCGGCGGTGGCATGACCGGCACCGCGCTCGCGCTCGGGGCTGCCCGTCAGGGCTGGCAGGTTGCGCTGGTGGAGCGGGCACCACTGAGTCAGCTCACCGAAGCGCCGGCCGAGGCGTCTGATGTGGATGGCTTTGAGGCAAGGGTCAGCGCCATTTCCCCGGCAAGTCAGCGCCTGCTGGAACAACTCGGCGCCTGGCAGAAAGCCACAGAAACCCGTCATTGCCCCTATACCGCAATGGATGTCTGGGATGGTGAGGCCATCGGCCGCATCCGCTTTGAGGCCGAAAGCCTCGGTGCACCTGCCCTTGGTACGATTATCGAGAACCGGTTGCTGGTACGGGGGCTTTTCCGTCAGGTGGAGGAGTCAGCGCTTAGCTGTTTCGACGGGCGCTCCGTCAACCGTCTGCAAAGGGTCAATGAACACTGGCAGCTGAGCCTTTGCGAGGACGAGACTCTGTCCGCGTCCCTGGTGGTCGGGGCAGATGGCGCCAACTCGAGGGTTCGCCAGTGGGCCGGGCTGCCCACCCGGGAATGGGACTACGGCCAGGAAGCCATCGTCTGCACGGTGCGTACCGAGCGCCCCCATGAGCATACCGCCTGGCAGCGATTTATGGCCACCGGGCCGCTGGCATTCCTGCCGCTACAGAATGACAGCGCGGACCGGAGTGAGCATTTTTGTTCCATCGTTTGGTCCCAGGATACTGGTCGCGCCAGGGAACTATTGGCGCTGGATGACTCCACCTTCCTCGATGCGCTGGGGCGGGATTTCGAGCATCGCCTGGGTCGGGTGG
>JAJUHY010000118.1 GCA_029265735.1 Marinobacter segnicrescens
GTGACCAGTACCTGCTGATGAAACCAGCTTGATTTTCTCGCGCATGATGCGGCTCCTTATACTTTCTCGCCGCGGGCGCGAAGATCGGCCAGCACAGCGTCAATGCCTTTCTTATCGATGATGCGCATACCTTTGGTGGATACGCGCAGCCTCACGAAGCGCTTCTCGGACTCAACCCAGAAGCGGTGATTCTGCAGGTTGGGCAGAAAACGACGCCGGGTATGGTTCATCGCGTGAGAAACGTTGTTACCGGTTACCGGTCGCTTACCGGTTACCTGACAGACTCTGGACATGTTTGCCTCCGACCTGAGCTTGGGTCCTGAATACGAATTCGTGTTACGTTCTATTTAAAGGGACGCTTTTATACCAGAGCCAGCCCCGTAACGCAAAAAATTGTTGGGAAATTGTTCAGCCGCCGGCGGCCTCACATCAGGCCCCGTTCTGCCAGCGAAACAATCTCGCCATGGCCTACAACCATATGGTCCAGCACGCGAATGTCCACCAGTCCCAGCGCATCTTTCAGGCGCCGGGTCAGGGATATATCCGCCTGGCTGGGTTCGGCAATCCCTGATGGGTGGTTATGGGCGAAGATCACCGCGGCCGCGTTGTAGTCCAGTGCCTGCCGTACCACTTCCCTGGGGTAAACCGCCGCGCCATCAATGGTGCCCCGGAACAGCTCCTGGTAACGGATGACCCGGTGGCGGTTATCCAGAAACAGGCCGGCAAAGACCTCGTGGGGCTGGGTTCCCAGTCGTGAACCCAGATAGCGCCGGGTTTCTTCCGGTGATGTCAGGGGGTCACCCTGGCGTACCGGCTCATCCATAACCCGTCGTGCCATTTCCATTGCCGCCTGCACCTGGGCATATTTAGCAGTGCCCAGCCCCCGAACCCGGCAGAAGTTGTTATGGGATGCAGTCATCAGTCCCCGCAGGCTGCCGAACTCGTCCAGCAGATGACGGGCCATGGCCATAACTGGCATACCTGCGGTGCCAGTGCGTAGAAAAATGGCGAGTAATTCGGTATCAGACAGGCTTTCAGGGCCGTGGGCCAGCAATCGCTCCCGCGGTCGTTCGTCCTTTGGCCACTGGGGCCTTGTACTGGTATCCATCCTGGATCCTTTTTTGCTATTTCCTGCACCTGGTTTTGGCAGCCCGGTATCCCGGGTGTCTGGCAAGGGCAGGATTCTAGCATACCCGGGGCTCTGTTGGTGAAGTGACGGCAATGTTATCGTATGTCCCCCTACTGTGATTGAAATCAGAGCGCACCGGACGCGGGTACCACGGAGACACCATGAACAGACCGAACATTCTGCTGGGCATTACCGGTGGCATTGCCGCCTATAAAAGTGCGGAGCGGGTCCGTTTGCTCAAAAAGGCCGGTTATCCCGTGCGGGTCATCATGACCCGCGGTGCTGAAGCATTCGTTGCGCCGATGACCTTTCAGGCCCTGAGTGGCGAGCCGGTGCGAAATGCCCTGCTGGACCCTGACGCCGAAGCGGGCATGGGGCATATCGAACTGGCCAAATGGGCCGACCTGGTCGTAGTCGCGCCGGCGTCTGCGGACTTTATGGCCCGCCTGGCCCACGGTCTGGCCGACGATCTGCTCGCCACTGTCTGCTGTGCGACTGAGGCGCCGATTGCGCTGGCGCCAGCGATGAATCAGGCCATGTGGGGCAATCACCGTAACCAGCGTAATGTCCGTTTGCTGCAGGAAGACCCGCAAATCACCCTGTGGGGCCCGGATGAGGGCAGCCAGGCCTGTGGTGATACGGGCCCCGGGCGAATGCTGGAGGCAGTCACCCTTTTCGGACTGATCGATCAGTTCACTTCGGCTCCGTCCGAACCAGTGGTCAGTCCGCTTGCGGGCCGGCGAGTCGTCATTACCGCGGGTCCTACCCGGGAACCCATCGATCCGGTCCGGTACATCAGTAATCACAGCTCCGGCAAGATGGGCTATGCCATCGCCGAAGCGGCCCGCAATGCCGGCGCCAGCGTCACACTGGTGAGCGGGCCGGTCAGTCTGTCTGCGCCGGCAGGGGTAGACGTGGTGCCCGTGCAGACGGCAGAGGAAATGCTGCAGGCCAGCAGTACGGAAGTCGACAAGGGCGCCGACATTTTTATTGCGACTGCCGCGGTCGCCGATTACCGGGCAGCCGCGGTAAAGGATGAAAAAATGAAGAAGTCCAGCGATACCCTGACGCTGGAACTGGTACGTAACCCCGACACTCTCGCCACCATTGCGGCGCGGGACGATGCGCCGTTTACGGTGGGATTTGCGGCGGAGACGAGCAACGTTGCTGCTTACGCCACGGATAAGATGAAACGCAAGAAGCTCGCCATGATTGTCGCCAACGATGTATCTGACTCTACCATCGGCTTTAACAGCGACCAGAACGCCGTCACGGTATTCTGGGACGGCGGCGAGCAGGCCATGGGGCCGGCGCCGAAAAGCGAGATTGCCCGCCAGCTGATCACCCTGATCGCCAGTCGCGTGACAACCGATAACTAATCTTCTCGACAGGAAAATCCCATGAGCACTCAGCCCGTGCAGATGCGTATTCTGGATGACCGCATTGGTGAAGACATCCCCATGCCCACCTACGCCACCGGAGGGTCCGCTGGTCTGGATTTACGGGCCTGCCTGAAAGCGCCGGTGACCCTGGAGCCCGGCGAGTCGGTGCTGATTCCCACCGGGCTTGCCATTTATATTGAAGATCCTTCCCTGGCGGCCATGATCCTGCCCCGCAGCGGCCTGGGTCATAAGCATGGCATCGTACTCGGTAACCTGGTGGGGCTGATTGATTCGGATTATCAGGGAGAGCTGATGGTGTCCTGCTGGAATCGGGGTACCACGGCGTTTACCGTCAATGTAGGGGAGCGTATCGCCCAGCTGGTGCTGGTGCCGGTGGTTCAGGCCCGGTTTGAGGTGGTAGAGGAGTTCCAGGCCAGCGAGCGGGGCGAAGGTGGGTTTGGCTCCACTGGGCGGCATTGAGAAAGTTTCCAATACGCCAAATGTGTCATTAACGAAATCATGTAACCATCTATACTGACAGCAAATCATCTATTAACGGAAGACACTCTGTTGCCAGGTCGTCGAAACGGAGCCGATCATGAAATTTGGCAAAAAAAAGGAGCAAGTCGCCGAGCCATCCGTGGCGGCCACTTCGGATAACAACAAAGCCGCAGGCAAAGGTCGGGCGCCGAAAGACGCCTCAGAGAACAAGGTGCGGAAACTTTCCTCGGTGGCCATCGGCCAGGCATTGGCTGTGGTCATCGCCGGGCTGATTGTCCTGGCGGTGATGTACCTGCTGGTGCTGCAGCCGGCGGAGCAGCGCGGACAGCAGCTGGCGGCGGAGAAGGGCGCAGAACAGGCGGCCCTGAGGCTGGAACAGCGAATCCGACTGTTACAGTCCCTGACCGACGGGCTGGGAACGCAGAACGCGGTTCGTTCGTCCCTGGCCGAGATCGGGGGTGCCCGTAAACTGGCCACCGAGCTGCAGACGCTGATGCCCGGTGTGGAGCGTGTCTTTCTGTTTCCCTATGGCTCCATACCCCGACGGGCTGACGAGCAGGCCGGCCTTGGCTTTGCCACTCTGGATCTGGCCCGACGTGCAGAGTCCGGACGGGCGGTAACGCCGGATGCGTTTCCCGGCGACGGCGGCTGGCGTTTCCAGATGGCGACGCGGGTGCGCAACCCCGCAACGGAAGTGGTTGAGGGCACCCTGGTGGTCCAGTTTGACGCCAGAGTTCTGGCGGATGTGATCGATAATACGGGGGGGCAGGCGACTCTGGTGCAGACCGTGGCGGGCCAGTCCCGGGATGTGGCCAGCCGGGGCCAGGGTGTTGGGCCGGAAGTGATCCGTACATTATCAGTGCCAGACTGGACGCTGCGTTACCGGTTGCAGCCGGTGGCGGGGTCCACGCCATCCATATTGATGGTGGGTCTTGTGGCGGTCGGATTCCTGCTGGCTGCAGTGGTTGTCTGGGTCATGCTGTCGTCTGCTCAGGCGGCCCTTCGCAAGGAAACCAGCCGGCTGGTGCAATGGGCCAACAAGTCGTTCTCGGGCGAACATACTGCACCGCCCCGGTTCCGCTGGGAACTGCCCGCCGTGCTAGCTGAGGTTCTGCACCGGCTCGGCAAGGCTGTTGAAAAACGAGTTGAAAGCAACAGCCGCCAGCCTGCCGAACCCAGGCCCGCGCCTGCCGGTACGTTCGATCTGGACGTGGACGAGCCCCTGTTCCAGGAGCGGGACATACCGGAAATCGACATGCTTGATGGCGATGAGGACGTGCTTGGCTTTGGGGAAAGCCCTGGCGGGGCCATGCCTGAAGTAAGTGAGGCTCCGGTGTCAGCTGCCGAACTGTCCCCGGCCATATTCCGCGCTTACGACATTCGCGGGATCGTGGGGGAAACCCTGACGCCGGAAATCGTCCGCCTGATCGGCCAGGCCATCGGTTCGGAAGCTCTGGACCGTCAGCAGGACGCAATCTGTATCGGATACGACGGTCGTCATTCCAGTCCCGAACTGGCTGAGGCCCTGGCTCAGGGCATCCTTGCCACGGGCTGTAACGTTATCCGCATCGGTGCCGTACCGACGCCGGTGCTTTATTTTGCCACCTACCATCTGGGTACCGGCTCTGGCGTCATGGTGACCGGCAGCCATAACCCCGCCAATTATAACGGTCTGAAGATCATGCTGGGGGGCGAGACCCTGGCGGAAGAGAGCATCCAGAAGCTGCTGCAAAGGATTCAGACCGGTGATTTCCACCATGGTCAGGGAGCCGTGTCGGATCAGGATGTGCGTCGCGACTACCTGGATCGGATTGTAGGGGATATTGCGGTCGCCTCACCGCTGAAAGTGGTGGTCGATGCCGGCAATGGCATTGCCGGTGAGCTGGGCCCCATCCTGCTGGAAGAGCTTGGCTGTGAGGTTATTCCGCTGTATTGCGAGGTGGATGGCAGCTTCCCCAACCATCACCCGGACCCGGGCAATCCGGATAACCTGCAGGACCTGATCGATCGTGTCCAGCAGGAGGGTGCTGATATCGGTATCGCCTTCGACGGAGACGGAGATCGCCTGGGCGTCGTTACCAACGAAGGTCGGATCATCTGGCCCGACCGCCTGCTGATGCTGTTTGCCCGGGATGTGGTTTCCCGGAATCCGGGTGCTGATGTGATGTTTGAAGTCAAATGTACCCGCCGGCTCAACAGCGTGATCGCCGAAGCGGGCGGGCGTCCGGTCATGTGGAAAACCGGCCATTCCCTGATGAAGGCGAAAATGAAGGAAACCGGCGCCCTGCTGGCGGGTGAAATGAGTGGCCACATCTTCTTTGCTGAACGCTGGTATGGCTTCGACGACGGACTTTATGCTGCTGCCCGTCTGCTGGAGATCCTCGGCATTGAAGACCGTCAGGCCAGTGAAATCTTTGCGGAATTCCCGGAAGATATCAGCACCCCCGAGCTGAATCTGGAGGTGACTGATGAAGGCAAGTTCCAGATTATTGACCGGCTCAGAACCAGGGCAGATTTTGGTGAGGCCAATATCACCACCATTGATGGTGTGCGGGTAGATTATCCGGATGGCTGGGGGCTGTGCCGGGCGTCCAACACCACGCCGGTACTGGTGTTGCGGTTCGAGGCTGAGAACGAGGCGGCACTGGCCCGCATCAAGCAGATTTTCCGCGGACAGCTCAGCGCTCTGGCACCGGACGTAGAGATTACCTTCTGACTTTTTACTTTCCACTTTCCTGACACTGGCCGGCGTGTCAGGCAGAACGACGAGACGATAAGGCAACATACATGGCACTGGATCGTGATACAGCAATGCAGGTGGCGGACGTCCTGAGCAAGGGCCTGCCCTATATCCAGCGGTTTACCGGCAGAACGGTGGTGATCAAGTACGGCGGCAACGCTATGGAAAACGAAGACCTGAAGAGCAGCTTCGCCCGTGACGTGGTGCTGATGAAGCTGGTGGGTATCAATCCCATTGTGGTCCACGGTGGCGGACCCCAGATTGGTGAACTGTTGAGCCGGCTGAACATCCAGTCCCATTTCGTGAATGGCATGCGGGTGACCGACGCACAGACCATGGACGTGGTGGAAATGGTGCTCGGGGGCCAGGTGAACAAGGAGATCGTTTCCCTGATCAATGCTCACGGCGGCATTGCGGTTGGCCTGACCGGCAAGGACGGTAACCTGATCCGTGCCCGTAAGCTGGAAGTGACCGGGGCGCCGGATGAATTCAACCGTTCAGAGATTATCGACATCGGCCATGTGGGCGAGGTGGCGGAGGTGAACACCACCGTCATTGACATGCTCACCAACAGCAACGTGATTCCGGTGA
>JAJUHY010000297.1 GCA_029265735.1 Marinobacter segnicrescens
ACTGGGCTTCAGTGTCTACCAGAATATGGCGGGCAGTAGCCTGGGTCATTATTACGCTTCCTGTGAAGTGGGTGGACCCGGAATGCTGCCCTTTACCATTCTGTCTGGCAAGCTTTTTCAGGAAATCATCGTTCCGGGTTGCGGGGTGGAGTGCCGCAGCCCGGGCGTGTTGGCTCAGCTCTCGGCCGGGCGGTTGGGACCGATATGCGAAACAATCCATTGATGAACAAGACGAACCCTATTGCTCACCGCCTTTGCTGCTTTCTTACCCAGCAAGCGGATATAAGCCCGGCGGAGCTCGACGGCATTATGGAGAATGGTGGAGGGGAGGGGAAGAGCTCTGGTGCGATCTGACATACGTCTTACCTCCTTCAAAATGGTCTTCTGACTGTGAGTAGGACAGATCGCTTGCTATCCATCTCACGTCTGCATTATCTCCTCCGCCCTGTTCATTTTGTATACGGTAAAGTGCATAGGTAGGTTGTGAATTGTTCTTGTTGTAGGCTGGATAACGACTGTTTACTGCCTTTTTAAAAAAAGGCCCGGCAATAAATGCCGGGCCAAAGACGACACTCTGCAAGCAGAGTGTTACCCCCAAACGTCGCCGGCGTCCGTTCCGGCTTGAGTGGCCAGTCCTGGCCGCGATTACTCTTTCAGTACAGTCAATCTGAACAGGAAGCGTCAGATTCCCCGATCGATAACCGCCTGCGTGATCACATCGTCAATGGAGCAGATCGGGGTTTCCCGACCGACCCAGGCGTCGCCGCCGAAGTACTGCTGGAAGATCTTCTCGGCAGTGCGGGTGGCCAGCGCCTGAGTGCTCAGGGTCGGGTTCGGGCCGCCCAGAGAGTTGGGCAGAGCCGAGTTGTCGGCAATGAACAGACCCTGCACGGCACGGGATTCGCAGTTCTCATCCAGCACCGAGTTGCGCGCGCTGTCACCCATACGCATGGATGACTGCAGGTGCAGCAGTATGGGTGCCCAATCTGACCGGACGATCTTTTTCGCCCCGGCCGCCTGCAGAATCTCAGCGGCACGGGTGGCCAGGTAGTCCCGGTTACGCTGGGTACGACGGGAGCGACGGCGCTTGTCGATCTGGACCCGGGCCACGGGGCCGTGATCGTCACGGAACACCTTCGACAGGTCGACCCTGTTCTGATGCTCAACATCGTCGTCAGTCAGCACCAGAATGCTCATCTGACGGTTGATGTCGGACATCATCTCCTTGAGTTCCGTTCCGTAGACGCGGCCGGCTTCGCCGTCCCACGCGCCCCGTCCGCCAACCCGGTTGTTATAGGCACCGCGGATACCGCTGTCGCTGTTGGCCAGGTTGTTGGCCGCCACCGCGGGCGTGTTGGCCGTGTTCTGCAGCGAACCATAGCCAGGGAAGTCCGCCCGGGAAGAGCAGGAGGTGCCCTTGGCGCCGCCTACATCGTGATCGAAGATGCCGGTAACCCAGTCCAGCGCATGGTCGGTCAGCCCGCGTCCCACCCAGCCGTTGGGGTCAGGCAGGTTGCTGTTCTGCCACAGGCGCGGGTTCTCGATACAGCCGCCGGCCATAACCACCACCCGTGCACTTTCACTGTGTATTTCGCCGGTATTGACGTCCCGCCACTCAACCCCGGTCGCCTGCTGCAGGCGACGGCCCCAGCGACGCTCGGAAAGAATGCGGGTCACGTAGGCGTCGGTCACCAGCGTGATTGCCTTGCCGCCCGGCTTCCACAGGTCTGCGGTCAGCGCCATTGGCATGTAGCTGTTGTCTGTGGAGCGACGGGCCTTGAGGTTACGCGGCGCGCCCTTTGGCAGGGTACAACCCTGGAAACAGCGGCCACACAGGGTACAGCCGGTCGCGTCCGGGAAGTTCAGCTGTGATGGGTCGTTGGTACGACCAGCTGTGCCTCCGGGCTGCAGGATGGCATTCTCCTGGGGGCGGAAGCCGGCGTGGGTAACATCCTTGCCGGTAATCGGGCGCAGGCCGGCAGCTTCGGCACCCTCGAAGAAAGCCTGTTCCTTGGTGCCCATGGCCGCGGTCTGCACCGGCAGGGTGGCTTCGGTCCATTCGTAGTAACGTCGCATTTCCTCGTAACTGAAGGGGAACTTGTGGCGATGGTCGTACATGGCCCGGTCGCGGCCCCGGTAGTCGGCAAAGACACCGGGCATGGCACGGGGGCTGTTGCCGTAGTAGTGCAAGGTGGTACCGCCTACGCCGGCCACCTGGGAAAAGCTGCCTGGAGTCGTCAGCTCACGGAACCAGGCTGGCTTGGCCTGGTCCGCCGGGCCAAAACGCAGCTTGCCGGTCAGCGAGCTGTTCATGTGGTTTTCCAGCCCTGACCATTCCTGCTCGGGGCGCTCATGCCGGGCACCGGCTTCCAGCACCAGAACATCCAGGCCACGCTCGGCCAGTTCCTTTGCAACGACGGGGCCACCGCCACCGGCGCCGATAATGATTACGTCACGCATCAGACACTCCTCCGTCCCTGGTAATAACCAATAAAGTCATCGCTGCCGATGCTGGTGGGAGGCGCATCGGGGGCGTACTGGCTGAGCACCCAGCCGAGAGGGCGCTGTGCTACTTCCCGGGTCTCAGGGTTGAATACCGCGAACTCACAATAACTGCCGAATCCGGCAATACGGAGCATGAACGCAACCAGAGAGCTCAGGACGCCAGGGGTTGCTTCACGGAAGTCGCGGTCGGGGATGTTCCAGGTAATGGCCCGCTTGAGCCAGGAACTCTCGCTTTCCAGTTCCTCGAACACCTTCGCCTTCTGGTCCCAGGTGAGGTTGGCGAACGGCGACGGGAACGGGCCGTCGATATTGCCTGCAACCCGGGTAGCCGCCAGGTTGATCAGCAGTGCCACCAGAACGGAGTTGGAAACTTCACCCTCAAGATATGCGGTAAATGAGCCGTCGAGGTTTTCAAGGATGTACTCGCCATTCTCGCCCAGATCGTTCGCAGCCATTTCCGGGATATCCATGGGCTGTAACGCCAGGTAGGTGGCGATGGAGTTCAGCATCTGGCTCATGTAAGCGGGAGGCATGGGTACCAGCAGATCGGTACCGCCGGTGAGATACAGGTCGGCCCGGGTGGCAATGCCGCCGGGCAGCGGCGTGGTAACGTCCTGGTACTCGGAGTAGGG
>JAJUHY010000070.1 GCA_029265735.1 Marinobacter segnicrescens
CGGCTTGTCCTAGAACTTCTTCAGGGGCGGGAAGAGGTCGAATATCCATTGCAGCCGCGCCTCATCCATGGGGCCGTTGACGGCGGCCAGGACCAGATTTTCACGCACGGTCAGCAGGCCAAAAATGCCCATGTTCTCCGGTACGAACGCGATACCCGACCGGGCAATTTTTGGCGTCGGCCAGCGGCTGATATCCTGGCCCTTGTAGGTCACGGTGCCGCCAGTCAGGGTGGTCAGGCCCATAATGGTCCGTAGCGTGGTGCTCTTGCCGGCGCCGTTACGACCCAGCAGCACCGTGAGTTCGCCTTTGGGCACCACCAGATCAACACCGTGGAGAATATGGTACTGGTCGATGTCCGCCTTTACGCCGGACAGTTTCAGTATGGGCTCAGCCATGGGCCACCTCCGGCTGCTGATCCGGTGTGGCGCCGAGATAGGCTTCCTGAACCACCGGTGAGGCAATCACATCCGCGGGCTCACCATCGGCCACAAGCTCACCGTTGTGCAGTACAACGATGCGGTCCGACAGGGACCGCACCACGTCCATCTTGTGTTCCACCAGCAGGATGACCTTGTCCTGCTGTTTCTTGATATTGGCAATCAGGTCGAGGATGACAGGCACCTCGTCGACGCTCATACCGGCGGTCGGCTCGTCAAACATGAACACTTTCGGCTCCAGGGCCAGCATCAGCGCGACTTCCAGCTTGCGCTGGTCGCCGTGGGGCAGCCCGGATACCAGATAATCTGCCCGTCCGGCCAGATTGACCTGGGCCAGGTATGCCATGGCCCGGTCAGTGATATCCCGGCGGCGGCTGGCCATCTGCCAGAACACATGACCAATGTTGTGACGTGCAGCCACTGCCAGACGCACATTTTCCAGCGCCGTCAGATTGGGGAACAGGTTCGTCAGCTGAAACGCACGGCCCAGACCCTTGTCGGCCCGGCGCGCCGCAGGCAGGCCGGTCAGATCCTCGCCATTGAGAGTGACCTGGCCGGCGGAGGCCTTCAGCTGTCCGGAAATCAGGTTGAACCAGGTGGTCGTGCCGGCACAATTGGGCCCGACGATGGACGTCAGAGTGCCCTGGTGGAACTGGCAGGAGACCCGGTTGACCGCCACGTGGCCCCCGAAATTGATGGTGAGATCACGGGTTTCAAGCACCGCTTGTTCGGATGACATGAACAACTCCGGCTATCTGCTTGTGATTGTGCAGCCCCCGGCGTTCCGGGGGCTGTTCAGGAGAGGAATCGTTCAGTTACGGACCGGTATGTCCATTTCACTGCGATCAATAACCCGGATCAGTTTGGGTACACCCGCTTTCACGGTACGCGCCGCAAACCAGTCATCACGCTCTTCCACTTCAATCTCGAAGTGATACATGTCCTGCATGGCCTGGTGATCCTCGGCACGGATTTCCATTTCGCCTTTTGGCGTCTGGAAAACAAGGCCTTTGAACGCGGCGATCAGATCTTCGGCGTCGGTGGATCCGCCGGTTTTGCGGATAGCCTCAGTGATGGCCATGGCCTGGGCGAAACCCTGGGCGGTGAAGAAGTCCGGCGCGGCGTTATGGCGCTTGAAGTGCTCTTTGACAAACCAGTCGTTGATCTCGTTATCCGGCGATTCGAAGTAGTAGAAGCCGGCGCCCTGCATGCCGGGGAAGTCCGCGTATCCCACCAGCGCTGCCAGGATATTGCCCCCGGTGGCCAGCCTGATGCCAAACCGGCCCGGGTCCAGGTCCTGAATACGACCCAGCGGGTTGGAAGAACCTGCCCAGATGGCAAAGATATACTTGCCCTTTTCGCAGTCAGTGCGATCTTTCAGGGAGTCGAACAGGCGCTGTGCCGCGGCGGTAAAGTCAGTCGCGTCGGTGGGAAGATATTCCTCGTGGACGATCTTGCCACCCTCACCTTCCATCGCTTCCTTATAGGCGGCAACCCCATCGCGACCAAACGCGTAATCCTGAGCGATCGTTGAAACACAGACCCCTGGCTCACCCAGGGCCACCGCGTTGGAGACCGCATCCTGGGAGGAGTTACGGCCAATCCGGACCACATAGCGGTTCCACTCTGAACCGGTAATGGCATCAGCCACCCCTTCCGGCATGATGATGCGCTCGTAGTCCTCCGCCAGCGGCAGAGTCGCCAGGGCAACCCCGGAAGACACCGGACCCACCACGATGTGAGCGTCATCCTCCGCATAGGCTTCCTCTACCAGGGCCCGGGCCCGGGCCGGGTCCAGCTGGGTATCCTTGCGGGAGATCTCGATCTGACGACCTTCGATTGTCATGGTTCCGTCAGTGGCGTACTCGAACCCCATATTGAGCCCAATGCTCAGCTGCTCGGCATAGGGTGCCAGCGCACCGGTAAAACCGGTCACGTGGGCAATACGGATGGAATCGGCGGCCTGTACAGAAGCCACCCCCATGGAGATAGCGGCTGCAAGTATGATGCGCTTCATAAACCTGTCCCCTGTTGTTTTTATCTGGCTGTTGATATAGGGCTTTTCTGTCAGTCGGGCGATGTGACTATCGGACACTGCGCCTTTTTATCGTTGCTCGAACAAAAATATGACAAGTGATTCAGGTTTTAGCAAGGCCGGTGTACAGATTTTTGGCTATCGAACACGAAAAACAGATAGATAAAAGCTTTATCTTGCTCATAAGCACCTGATAAACGCGGCATGATCTTGACTACCTCAGAATACCTTCCTAAATTAGTTGACGACCGATTCATGTTTCATGATGATAAGCTACCAGAAACGTCACCCCCTTACCCGGGGAGCGGACAGGGTTCCGCTTGCCATTGACGCAAAAGGAACAGGCTGATGAGCATAACAACACAAGCCCCACAGACCCCGGGCGCACCAAAAACCGCTCGCGGAGCGCGAACCCGGTCAAAGATACTGGCAGCCGCGGAAGAGGCATTCGGCAGCCTGGGCTATCACCGCGCCGGCGTGACCGACATTACCAAAACCGCCGGGGTCGCCCAGGGTACCTTCTACACCTACTTCAGCAGCAAGGAAGAGATCCTGCGGGAACTGGTCATGGACCTGGGCCACAAACTGCGTGCCCATCTGGCCGCCCAGGTGATCAACTCCAGCGACCGGCTTGAAGCGGAAGAACAGGGCCTGCGGGCTTTCCTTGAGTATCTGGCGGAACACCCATCCCTGTACCGGGTTCTGCAGGAAGCTCAGTTCGTGGACGAGGCCATTTACCAGAAGTATTACGAGACCTTTGCCCGGGGTTATACCGAAATGCTGAATGCGGCAGCCCGCAAGGGCGAGATCCGCGCGGGCAACAATGAGCACAGGGCCTGGGCCCTGATGGGCCTCTCCCACTTCCTGGGTGTCAAGTATTCACTCTGGGACCAGCGGGCGAAGCACGGAGACGGTGCCTTCGATCCCATTGTCGAAACTATTTCAGACATGCTTCGCAATGGCCTGGCTCTGAGTGGGAGGGACAGGGGATGAGGAACAACCAGACTCACGTCATCTACCGGGTGGAAAACGCCATCGGCAGACTGACTCTGAACCGGCCTGAACGACATAATGCCCTGGTGCCTGAACTGCTTGAAGACCTCCAGCGCGCCCTCGATCAGTGTCGACAGGACCTGCCGGACGCTCTGGTCATCGACGCGGCCGGCAAATCCTTCTCCACCGGTGGTGATGTGGCCGGTTTCTACGACACACCGCGAGCCAAACGGCTTGGCTACGCCAGCACCGTGGTAGGCACTCTCAACAAGGTGATCTGTCAGTTGCTGGAGTTGCCGGTTCCTACCGTCACCGCTGTCCACGGCATGGTTACCGGAGGTTCCCTTGGGCTGGTGCTGGCCAGTGATATCGTGGTGGCCGGCCCGAAAGCCACCTTCGCCCCCTGGTACACCGTCGTGGGATTCAGCCCCGACGGCGGCTGGACCGCCCTGCTACCGGAGCGTATAGGGCGGGGACGTGCACTGGACGTGCAGCTTACCAACCGCACGATTACCCGGGACGAGGCCCTGGCCTGGGGCCTGGCCCAATACGGCACCGCAAGCGGGGATGAGCTCTCCAGGGCTCTGTCCATTGCAACTACACTGAGCGGTCACAAGCAGGGAAGCATTGTACGCACCCTGAGGCTGAACCGGCCCGATCCGCAACAATCGGCTGTTGCACTGGAGCGGGAACGACAGGAATTCCTTGAACAGATTGCAACCGATGAGGCCGATCTGGGTATGGCTGCATTTCTCGGGAGGCGTTCATGAACTGGTTTGACCTGGCGGGTCACCGAGCCCGTGTGACACCCGATCGCCTGGCTCTCGAGGATCTGGCATCAGGCTCTTCGTATACCTACCGGCAGCTTAACGAGCAGGCCGCGCGGTTTGCCGCCGCTGCCCGTGACGTCTGGGGTCTGCACCAGGGTGACCGCATTGCCTTCCTTGGCCACAGCCGGGCAGAGTTTTTTATCATGCTTTTTGGCTGTGCCAAGGCCGGCCTTGTGCTGGTACCCCTCAACTGGCGCCTGGCCCAGCCCGAGCTTGAACAGCTGATGGAAGACTGTACCCCGAAGGCGCTGATTTTTGGCGAGGAATTCACCAGCAGCGCCCGACAACTCAAGGCTTCCGGGCACGTTGACACCCTGATAGATCTTGATGGCCAAGCGGAAGCCTGCCGCCATTACTCGACAGACCTCGCGGGAGCCAGCCCGGAGCTGACCCCGCACCCGGACCGGGACCCGGACACCCCCTGGTATCTGCTTTATACCTCTGGGACCACGGGCCGCCCCAAAGGGGTGATCCAGACCTTCCGCATGATGATGAGCAACTACCTGAACATCGGCCTGGCGGTAGACCTCACCGGACAGGACACGCTGCTTAATGTGCTTCCCCTGTTCCATACCGCCGGCATCAACCTTTACTCGTCCGCTGTACTCCTTGCGGGTGGTACGGTGCTGGTGGCCCGGGCCTTTGAGCCCGATCAGGCCATGGACGTGCTTGAGCACCGCGCAACCATCTTTTTCGGAGTGCCGGCGGTGTATCAGGCCATCCTGGAACACCCTGCATTCAGCGGTGAACGGTTGCGTAATGTTCGCTCCTGGGGCTGTGGCGGTGCCCCGCTGGCCTTGCCGGTGGCCCGCCGGTTCGTCGAGCAGGGCATCCGTGTGCGTACAGGCATGGGCATGACGGAAACCGGCCCTACGGTCTTTCTGCTGGACGAATCCGATGTGCTGGACAAGATCGGCTCGGTGGGCAGGCCGCAACTGCTCACCGAAGTTCGTATTGTGAGGCCTGATGGCCAGGACGCCGGCCCCGGAGAGTCCGGGGAACTGCTGATTCGCGGCCCCAACGTGACTCCCGGTTACTGGAACCGTCCGGAAGCCACCGCCGACGCCATTAACTCGGACGGCTGGCTCCACAGCGGTGACGTGGCCCGCTGCGATGAGGACGGCTGCTACTACATTATTGATCGCTGGAAAGACATGTTCATTTCCGGCGGCGAGAACGTCTACCCCGCGGAGGTAGAACGGGTCCTGGTGGAGCACCCGGCGATCAGCGAAGTGGCTGTGGTGGGAGTTCCGGACGAGAGATGGGGCGAGGTAGGCAAGGCCTTTATGTGCCTCAGACCCGACAGCCCCGAACCGGACCCGGCCACCCTCACTGCCTGGTGCCGGGAGCGACTAGCCGGTTACAAGGTGCCCAGATATTTCCAGGTAGTGGATGAGCTACCGCGTAACGCCCTTGGCAAGGTTACCAAGCAGGTACTCAGACAGGGCTGACCAATGAATGACGCCAGTATTCCCTGTGAGCAGCATTTCATACTTTCCCAGGAAGACTTCGACCAGTTCGCCAGGCTCAGCGGCGACCATAACCCGATCCATGTAGACCCGGAGTTTTCTGCCCGCACCAGCTTCGGGCGCACGGTTTCCCACGGCATGTTGCTGTTCAGCGTGGTTCGCAGCCTGCTGGCTCAGACATGGCCGGGGGCTGTACTACACCGCCAGAACCTGATGTTCCCGTCCCCCGCCTATGCCGATGAACTCCTCGCGCTGATGGTGGAGCAGCAGAAAGCGGAAGGAAATCGCCTGGTGCTGAAGACTACCATCACCCGACCGGATGGGGAGACCTGCCTGACCGGCGAATGCGAACTGACACTGCCCGAAAAGGAGACATCATGAACCTGAATCGTTTTGATGCCCTGCGGGAAGGACAATCCGCCAGCCTGAACCGAACCTTCACGGCGCAAGACGTCCGCGAATGGTGCGAGCTTTGCCAGCTGGAACAGAGCTGGCCGGGCATTCCTGAACCGCTGATCGCCGGACTGTTCTCCTGCCTGCTGGGAGAAGATCTACCTGGCCACGGCACCAACTACCTGAAACAGGCCATGACCTTCCACAGTCCTGCCGATGTCGGCGAGCCCCTGCAAGTCAGCGTCACCGTCAGCCGTCTGCGGCGGGACAAGGCACTGGTCAACCTGACAACCCTCTGTACAGGCCGCGGTGGCCGCCTGATCTGTGACGGTGAAGCGCTGGTCCTGTTCCAGCACTGAGCCTGTCCGCACCGGAGCAACCTGATGACCGACGTACACCCCAACCTGCGCGCCTGGCTTGACCAGCTCAACCCCATGGTTGCCGAACAGAAAGCCCGCGGCGTGGAAGCCACGCCCCAGATGGTCCGGGACAGCCTGGCCGGGCTCACCACCTCCTTTGTTACCCGGGCGCCCGAACTGCCCCTGATCCGTGATCTTCTCGCAGAAACCCCGGAAGGTACGATACCGGTGCGGCTCTACCACCCCCGGCCGGATACCGCCACGCCTGTCATGGTATTTTTTCACGGCGGCGGCCATATGGCAGGCAGCGTTGCGGTCTACGACCCCATCGCCCGCAAGCTGGCCGACGCCACGGGTATGCTGGTGCTTTCGGTGGATTACCGGCTGGCGCCGGAAACGCCCTACCCGGGCGGGCTTACGGATTGCCTGAACGTCACCGGACAGGTCTGGGCGCTACTGGACCAGGCGCAGGTCCCTTTCCAGCGGCGGCTGGTACTGGCCGGCGATTCCGGCGGGGCCAGTTATGCTGCCACGGTCAGTCACCAACTGGCGGACAGCCGTGAGCTGAATATCACCCATCAGGTACTGATCTATCCAAGCCTCGACTACACCATGGCGCACCCGTCCATTACCCGGCACGGCGAGGGTTACCTGCTGGAGGAATCACGCATCCGCTGGTATTTCGACCATTACTTTGCCAACGGCGAAGACCGCAGGGCGGCCTCGCCACTGTTTATGCCGCTAGCTTCCAGGATGCCCGCCACCCTGGTGATCACCGCCGGCTACTGCCCCCTGCACGACGAAGGTGTGGCCTATGCCCGCAAGCTTGAGGGTGCCGGTGTGGCTAGTCAGCTAAAAGACTACGCCGACATGATCCATGCCTATCTCAACCTTGAAGACCTTGTGCCTGAGGCGTGTTCACATACCTATCATCTGATCAGCGAATTCGTCCGTTAGTAATACGCACAGTCAGTAATATGCAAAAAGGCCAGACCGGAATTCCGGTCTGGCCTTTTCTTTACGTCCCAGGACTGGTCAGGCTATTTACCTAACCCCGGCAGGAACAGAATGATGGACGGGAACGCCATCAGAATTACCAGCACGACCAAGTCCATAATCAGGAACCAGAAGATTCCCCGGAACACCTGAGCCGTGGTCACCAGCTTGCCGACCACACTCTTGATCACGAACACGTTCATGCCAATCGGCGGCGTGATCATGCCGATTTCC
>JAJUHY010000304.1 GCA_029265735.1 Marinobacter segnicrescens
ATTCAGCACATCCGGGATGAGAGCCATCGGTTTGCCATTACCGGCCACCGGGCCCGCCGCGACAAGAAACGGCGCCAGTCGGCCCTGGAAGGTATTGAAGGCGTCGGCCCCAAACGGCGACGGGAACTGCTACGGTATTTTGGCAGTGTGAGAGCACTGCGTGATGCAAGTGTTGATGAAATTGCGAAGGTTCAGGGCATCAGCAAGACCCTGGCTGAATCCATTTATGCCGCACTACACGACGAGTAAGAAATCCATGAACCTCCCCAATATTCTCACCCTGTCCCGTATCGTAATGATTCCGGTCTTTGTGGCTGTCTTCTATCTGCCGGTCGAGTGGCGTTATGTGGTGAGTGCCGTGCTGTTTGCGCTAGCAGGCGCGACCGACTGGTTGGACGGCTATCTGGCCCGCAAGCTTAACCAGTCCACACCGTTCGGCGCGTTTCTGGACCCGGTGGCTGACAAGCTGATGGTGGCTGTTGCACTGACAGTGCTGATAGAAGACTTTGCTACCCTGGCGCTGACACTGCCCGCCATGGTCATCATTGGCCGTGAAATCGTGATCTCGGCGCTACGGGAATGGATGGCCGAAATGGGCAGCCGGGCGAGTGTGGCGGTGTCCTATATCGGCAAGATCAAAACTACCGCCCAGATGGTCTCCATCTTTTTGCTGCTGGCGGCGCCCCCAGGGGGCATACTGGCTATGATTGGACTGGCTTTGCTGTACCTGGCCGCCATCCTGACCCTGTGGTCCATGGTGCTGTACCTGAGAGCCGCCTGGCCGGACCTGTTCCCCGAGCAGGCGCGGAAATCCTAGTCGTCAGCTAGCGCGCTGACTATCCAGTCCGCCGCCTCCGCCGCAAGGCGGTCCGCAGCCCTGCCAAACGCGGCTACTGAGCCTTCGATGGAGCTGTCCTGAAGCGGCACCGTAATGCGGAAGTCCCGGCTGGTGAGGGTTTCCCGGCTGCCGTTGCGGATCAGCTGGGTTTGTAGATAAAGCTCAACCTGGGGGCGCTCCCCGGCTCTCTGTTCATGAAAGCTCAGTATGGCCGAGCTCAAGGTGACCTGGCTGGCCGCGCCGCTGGCATCCGAAACCACCGTATTCAGGCGTGGATCTTCCCGAAGGGCACGAACCAGATGATTGCGCAGCAGCTCTGGCATATTGGCGGACCAGCGCACGTTGCTGTAGGCGGCCAGCTCGTTGGGCCGGGTTTCCAGTACAATCCGCTTGCCAGCCGTCAAGCCACTGGCCTGTGGTGTTTCTATCTTCAGTACCGGCAACGTCTGCCCACTTTCGGCGGTCAGATCACCCGCCTCAAACTGGTAAGGCAGGGTGAACTGGCGCTGAGGCGTTTTTTCCGGGAACAGGGCGACGTTGCAGGCGCTCAGCAACAATGAGCAACCGAGCACGCCAGCCATTGGAAACAGGCGCCTGGGCGAGCGACAGACAGCAGCAAGCATACTCATGGGGCTACCTCCTGAATGGGGTCCTGTCCCAGCAGCGCCTTGCCGGGATCTTCCTCAAGTCGCTGGGTCAGTAAGCGCAGATTGTGCAGGGTGGCTCGCAACTCGTGCACCACCGGGGCCAGCTCACCCAGGCTTTGCAGCCCCTGGCTCACCGAACCTTCGTTATCCGCCACCAGAGTGTCAATGCGCGTGGTGGCCTGCGCCAGCGACTCTGCGGCCTTGCGGGCGGACGCAAACATGGGCCGGCCTTCTTCCTCCAGCAACTGATTCAGATAATTGCCGAGGTCTTCGTAGCGACCAAAGGTTTCCTCCGCCCGGGCGGCAGCATCGTATACGGTGACAAGGGCCTGATTGAGGTTATCCCGCTCTGCCACCAGGGCATCGGAGGCGACGCGCAGGTTCTCCAGGGTCGCCGTCAGGGCTTCTACGTTCTCTTTTGACAGAAAGCTGTTGGCGTTGGTGAGGAAATCATCAGCCCGCTGGAACAGGCTCTCACTGCTGCTCATCAGGGCGCTGAACGGAGACGGCTCGGCTTGAATATAGGTCGGGTTACTGCGACTACCGCCCTCAAGCACGGTGCTGCCCGGCTTGCCGCCGGAGAACTGGATGGTCATGGCGCCGGTAATGTTTGCCAGCGCCAGGCTGGCCCGGGTGTCTTCCCGAACGGTGATGTCTTCATAAACCCGGACCAGAGCCAGTACGTGGCTGGGGTCTTCCGGGTCCAGGGTCAGTTCGACCACATCACCAACTTCGATGCCGCTGTACTGGACCGCGCTGCCTTCCGACAGCCCGCTTACCCGCTGCCGGAAACCGATCTCATACCATGTATAGTCCCGGTTACCTTCGGGGTCGCCGAGCCAGAGGGCAAACAGCAGAATGGCGGCGACGGTGACCACAGTAAAGAGGCCAATCAGAATATGGTGAGCCTTGGGTTCCACGTCAGTTTTCCTCCCTGCTCAGGCGTTGATGGGCATCGGCAGCAGCTCGGCCCCTGGGGCCATGAAAGTAATCCTGAACCCACGGGTCCGGGTTTTCTTCTACCCGCTCCAATGTATCGGCAATCAGAACCTTGCCCTTTGAAAGTACGGCGACACGATCACAGGTCGTGTAAAGCGTGTCCAGGTCATGGGTAATCAGAAACACACTGAAACCCAGCGCATCCCGCAGGGTTCGCAGCAAACGGTCAAACCCCGCGGCACTGATCGGGTCCAGGCCCGCGGTGGGCTCATCCAGAAACAGGATCTCCGGGTCCAGCGCCAGCGCCCGGGCCAGCGAGGCTCGCTTGATCATGCCGCCGGAAAGCTCCGACGGATAATTACTGGCTGCCTGCGGTGGCAGGCCAACCAGAGCCAGTTTCATCCGCGCCAGATGCTCAGCGTCTGACCGGCTCAGGCCCACATGTTCGATCAGGGGCAGGGCGACGTTTTCCTGCAGGTTCAATGAGGTATACAGAGCGCCGGTCTGGAACAGGACCCCGAAGCGCTGCTCGATCTGCGATCTTTCACTGGACGACAGCGCCTGCAGGTTCTGTCCAAATACCTGGATGCTGCCCCCATTTGG
>JAJUHY010000249.1 GCA_029265735.1 Marinobacter segnicrescens
CCTCGGGGATGAAGGCGCACATCCGGAAGGTCGATTTTTTCCGGATACTTACGCCTACCGTCGCGGAGATTCAGACCTCGATATCCTGCGCCGGGCCTATGAGCGTATGAACGCTGTACTCGCCGAAGAGTGGGCCAACCGGGCTGAGGGTCTGCCCTACGAAAACCCGTATGAAGCCCTGATCATGGCCTCAATTATCGAACGTGAGACCGGGGTTCCCGAAGAACGCCCGGACATTGCCGGCGTCTTCGTTCGTCGTCTTGAGCGGGGTATGCGTCTTCAGACGGATCCCACGGTTATCTATGGCATGGGCGACCAGTACGAAGGCCGGATTACCCGCAGAGACCTCCGCACTCATACCCCGTACAACACCTACCGGATCTCCGGGTTGCCGCCCACGCCCATCGCCTTGCCGGGCCGGGCCGCGATCCACGCTGCCGTTAACCCGGCCGATGGGGATGCCCTGTTCTTCGTGGCCAAGGGCGACGGCACCCATCAGTTCTCCCGCACCCTTGAGGATCACCAGCGGGCCGTGCGTCAGTATCAGCTGAATCGCCGTGAAGACTACCGGTCGTTTCCAGCGCCGGTTAAGGAAACAGGTGAAGCTCAATGACCCGGGGCCGGTTTATTACGTTTGAAGGCACCGAAGGCGTAGGCAAGTCTACCCAGATTGAGACGGCCCGCGCCGCCCTGGCCTCGGCCGGGGTTGAGGTACTGGTGACCCGTGAGCCCGGCGGCACGCCAATGGCAGAGGCGATTCGGGAGCTGTTGCTGACGCCCCGGGACGAGTCGGTGAACCCGCTGACCGAACTGTTGCTGATGTTTGCGGCCAGGGCCCAGCACCTGCACGAACATATCCTTCCGGCTCTGGATCGGGGCTGCTGGGTGTTGTGTGATCGGTTCACGGACGCCACCTATGCGTATCAGGGCGGTGGCCGGGGTGTTCCCATGGAGCAGATTGCCCTGCTAGAGCAACTGGTGCAGGGTGATCTGCGGCCGGATCACACCATCCTGCTGGATGCGCCCGTGGAAACGGGAATGGCCAGAGCCCGGGATCGCAGCGCGCCAGACCGGTTCGAGCAGGAAAAAATGGAATTTTTCCAGCGCATTCGCGACTGCTATCGCCAACGGGCAGCGGAGCAGCCCCAGCGATACCACATCGTTGACGCTACCGGATCCCTTGAGGAAGTCAGCCGGCAGATTGCCAGCCTGGTGCTGAGCTTCCGTCACTGATTTCTCCTCTCCCTGAACGTCAGGTGCCCATAATATTAAATGGTTGCCTGGCGCAGCGCCTGCCCGCCGACTAGATTGAAAGGAACCCCTTTCATCTGTCGTCGGCGAGGTCTGGTCAATGTTTACCGCATCCGAGGTTCTCGGACCGGCTTTTCAAAGTCAGCCGAGATCAGCGTTCTGGCAAGCGCTTGTCGACAACTATGCTGTCGATGAAGCCACTTACGTTCAGGAACTGATGCAGCTGGCTCGAAGTGATCCTGCAGAGAAAGGAGCCGTCACCGCGATGGCAACGGATCTGATTCACAAGGTCCGCCAACAGAACGACTCCGTGCATATGGTGGATGCACTGCTGCAGGAGTACAGCCTCGACACTGAAGAAGGCATTCTGCTGATGTGCCTGGCGGAAGCCCTTATGCGGATCCCCGACAGCCATACAGCCGATGCCCTGATCCACGACAAGCTCTCCACGGCGGACTGGAAAAAACACGTAGGCCGCAGCGAATCGACACTGGTTAACGCCTCCACCTGGGGCCTGCTGCTTACAGGCCGGGTGGTCCAGATGGACAAGCGCCTCGACGGCTCACCAGCCAGTATCTGGCGCCGTTTGGTCAAGCGCAGCGGCGAGCCGGTAATCCGCAACGCCATGTACCGGGCCATGGCCATCATGGGCAAACAGTTTGTACTGGGGCGGGATATCCGCGAAGCCCTGAAAAATGCCCGGGAGTATCGGGCCAGGGGTTACAGCTACTCCTTTGATATGCTCGGCGAGGCGGCAATGACCCAAGACGACGCTGCCCGTTATCTGCAGTCCTATAGAGATGCCATCGCCGTCGTTGGCGAGGACAGCTATCCCACCGACAAGGCGCCCCGTCCCTCCATCTCCATCAAGCTGTCCGCGCTGCACCCAAGGTATGAAGAAGCTCAGGAGCAGCGGGTGCTGACCGAACTGTACGACACGCTGGTTGAGCTGCTGCGGTTTGCGCGGGAGAAAGACGTCGCGATTACCATCGACGCGGAAGAAATGGACCGGCTTGAGTTATCCCTCAGACTTTTTGAAAAGGTCTACTGCCAGGGGGTTACCCGGGACTGGCCCGGCTTCGGGGTGGTGGTGCAGGCCTACTCCAAACGCACTTTGCCTGCCTTGTGCTGGCTTAACAGCCTGGCCAAAGAACAGGGTGATGAAATACCCGTGCGGCTGGTGAAAGGTGCCTACTGGGACACCGAAATTAAACTCAGCCAGCAGACGGGGGCTGACGGCTATCCCGTGTTCACCCACAAAGAAGCCACCGACACCTCTTATCTGGCCTGCCTGCGTTTCCTGCTCAGTGATCACACCAGGGGTAACCTCTATCCGCAACTGGCCTCCCATAATGCCCACACCGTGGCCTCGGGGCTTGCCATGGCTCGCAAGAACGGGCGCCAGTTTGAGTTCCAGCGTCTGCATGGGATGGGCGACGCCCTCTACAACACCATTCTGGAACAGGAAGATGTGCCCGTCCGGATCTACGCGCCGGTTGGTGCCCACAAGGATCTGCTGCCTTACCTGGTCCGGCGGTTGCTGGAAAACGGCGCCAACTCTTCCTTTGTTCACCGCCTGGTAGACGCCCGCACGCCGGTGGAAGAGCTAATTAAGAACCCCGTTGAAGAGCTGGAAAAGTACGACACCCTGGCCAGCGACCGTATCCCCCTGCCTCCCGATATCTATGGTCCCGAGCGAAGGAACTCCCGGGGGATGAACATCAACGTACAGCGGGACCGGGAGCCATTGCTCAGGGAGCTGGGCCGCTGGAAGTCCGCCACCTGGTCGGCTGCGCCGGTCATTGACGGCAAGGTCCGCGATGACGGTGAGACCGCAGAGGTTACGGCGCCCCATAATCGAGGTGACCGGGTAGGGCAGGTGACCTGGACATCGGAAGCCCATGCCCGGGAAGCACTGGAGGTCGCCAGCAGAGGTTTTGTCCATTGGAACGAACGTCCCGCAGCCGAGCGGGCCGCCTGCCTGGAGCGTTATGCGGATCTGATGGAACAGCATATGGAAGAACTGATGGCCATCTGCTGCCGCGAAGCCGGAAAGACCTTGCAGGACGGTATCGACGAGGTTCGCGAAGCCGTCGACTTCTGTCGCTATTACGCCATTCAGGGGAGATCCCGCTTCAGCAGTGCCATCACACTGCCGGGGCCTACCGGCGAGAGCAATGAACTGTATCTTGAAGGGCGCGGTGTGTTCCTGTGCATCAGCCCGTGGAACTTTCCGCTGGCCATTTACACCGGTCAGATCATGGCGGCGCTGGTGGCAGGTAACGCTGTGATCGCCAAGCCTGCGGAGCAGACCAGTCTGATTGCGGCCCGGGCCCATGAGCTGATGCTGGAGGCGGGCTTTCCGGCAGATGTAGTGCAGTTCCTGCCGGGGGACGGCGCTACCATCGGCGGGACACTGGTACCTGATGAACGGATTGCCGGCGTTGCGTTCACCGGATCCACCGCAGTTGCCCATTTGCTGAACCGTCAGTTGGCAGAGCGGCCGGGCGCCATCGTGCCGCTGATTGCTGAAACCGGTGGTCAGACCGCCATGATTGTGGAGTCCAGCGCCCTGCCGGAGCAGGTGATCCGGGATGTGCTGCAATCCGCCTATGCCAGTGCC
>JAJUHY010000362.1 GCA_029265735.1 Marinobacter segnicrescens
GAGGGACGAAACGGAAGGATTGCCAAAAAACGACTGCCTGGTTGCGGTTTCGGGAAGCGCGCAGTCTATAACAGCTGCGGCCGCCATGCACTTGCCACGCATTACGGCCAAAACATGTGCAAATGTTAATCAAAGTGACGGAACCCCACCCACCACGGCTTCGTGAGATCAATACTGGCGACCACAACGCCGGACTTACAACGGAAAGAATACAAACCGGAGGATTTATGAAGAATTCAACCAAGGTATTCGCAGTTTCCGCCCTCGCCGGCGCCCTGGCTGCCTGCGGTGGCAGCGACGGAGGCAGCAGCGGACAGACCGGCACGGTCTCGGTGGGGCTGACGGATGCGCCTGCCATGGATCTGAGCAGCGTGCACATCGCGTTCAACACTATCCGCCTGAAACCCGCTGATGGTGACTGGCTTGAATTCAGCCTTGAAGAGACAGGCACCCTGGACTTGCTGACGCTTCAGGGCGGCGTAACCGAACCGCTGATCACTAACGAAGAAGTGCCTGCTGGCGAATATGAAGAAATCCGCTTGATTGTAGACACCGAAAACTCCTGGGTGACCAAGGAGTCCGAAGGTGATGCCCAGTTCACACTGGCCGTTCCGTCCGGCGAGCAGAGCGGCCTCAAACTGAAAGGCGGCTTTGTGGTTGCGGCTGATACCAGCACCAGTTTCACCATCGACTTTGATGTGCGGAAATCTATCATCGATCCGCCCGGTAAAGCTCTGGCTAACTTTATGCTGAAGCCGGTTCTGCGCCTGGTAAACAATCTGGAAGTGGGCACGCTTGAGGGCGAGGTAGATTACGCCCAGATCCAGTCAGTCCAAATGGAAGGTGCTGATCTGGCGACCTGCAGTACAGATTACGAAGGTTCAGTGTACGTCTATGAAGGCGCTGACGTAGATCCGATTGACCTGAACGTCGAGCGTGACGGAGCCAACCCCCTGATGGTAGTACCGGTTAAAGCCCAGGACGAAGGCACTTTATACGACTGGACTGCGGCATTCCTGACTGAGGGACTGTACACCGTCAGCTACAGCTGTCAGGTCGATGATAACCAGGTGGACGATACCATCGAGTTTGAAGGCACCCAGACCCTTGAAGTGGTTGCCGGAGAAACCACCGTGGCCGACCCCATTCCCCTGCAGCCCTGATTACACTGCAGAAAGACCCGAGGCCACGGATGGCCTCGGTTACAACGCCCGGGCCCGATCCTCGGCCTGGCTGGCCC
>JAJUHY010000010.1 GCA_029265735.1 Marinobacter segnicrescens
GCCGCCTTTGGATAGGGATGAGGCATGCAGTGATCCTTTATTGTTGTATTCGTCGTTCTTCCTGAAAACCGTCCTGCCACTGCCAGGGCCGACCCGGACGTACTGCATTCAACAGGACTTACTCGCCATCAGGCGGAGCCTGCTCCCTTCCCGCCCGATGAGTCGAATTCAATATAGGTCTCACTCAGCAAGCGCGCAAACAAGACCAATCGGGTGGCCCCGACGAATTCGCCCAAACACCGCATGAGAACGAGCATTCACTTTCTTTAATTTTGCTTAATAAACTTGAACAAAGTGATAATTGATTCAAGTTTTCACCTTTTCAATAAAACTTGAACATACTCACATTGAACGATGATTAATAACCAAACGATTGTGTTCCGCCCAGTAAATAGCCTCTCACGTCATTTTTATATGACAATTGCCACTTTGTGTAGACATCGTAGGCAGTAATTTCGCCGGTAGGGTTCTGCGAACATTGACCAGCATGCGAGTTCTTCAGCGCGCATGGTAACCCCCCGTTTTTGTTTTGGGGAGAACTTCGGGCGAAACAATGCCAGGGATTTAATTATGACTATTTTAAAAAAGAAAAATGGCGGATGGCGCCGCGGCGTTATTGGCCTTACCGCATTCGGGATGCTGGCAGCATCAGGTCAGGTAATGGCCGCAAACCCGCTGGTATCTCATGTTTATACCGCAGATCCGGCAGCAACCGTGATCAATGGACGGGTCTATGTGGTCGTCACCCACGATCAGCCTGATCAGTCCGACTATAGCCAGTTGGTAGACTATTACCTCTTCTCGTCTGACGACATGGTGAACTGGCAGGACCACGGAATTATCTGGAACTCCCGCGAGAACACCAACTGGGCCAACCTCGCCTACGCACCGGATCTGGTTGAGCGCAATGGCAAATACTATCTTTACTTTCCGGACGGCGGCGGCAGTATCGGGGTCGCAGTGGCAGATTCCCCGGAAGGCCCCTACATTGACCCACTGGGACGGCCACTGATCGATCGCAACACTCCCAACGGGGCTGTTCAGTGGATTTTTGATCCGGGCGTCTTTATAGACGACGACGGACAGGCCTATCTTTATTTCGGTGGCGGTGGCCCCGGTAATGCTAGAGTGATTCGTCTGAACGACGACATGATCAATACCCAGGGTGCCGCGGTCAATATCAACGCGCCGAACTTCTTCGAAGCGTTGCACATGCACAAGCGCAACGGGGTTTACTACCTTTCATACTCCACCAACTCGGCTGGTGGCATGAGCATTGACTACATGACCAGCAATGACCCCATGCAGGGATTTACCTACCGGGGAACCATTCTGCCTAATCCGTGGGAGAACAATTTCAATAACAACCACCAGTCCATCGTGGAGTTCAAGGACCAGTGGTACATTTTCTACCATAACCGTGCGGTCGCCAATGCACGGGGAGCAAGTACCTACCAGCGCTCCATCAATGTCGATCGTCTGTATTACAACGCTGACGGTTCGATCCGGCAGGTTAACGCCGGCCCGGCAGGTGTTCCTCCGATCAGGAGCGTTAACGCCTTCGCCGTAAATCAGGCCGAAACCTTTGCCGAAGAAAACGGTATCCAGACTGAACCGGCAAGAGAAGGTACCCAGAACCTTCAGATGAGTTACGGTGACTGGGTCAAGGTCGCGAACGTTGATTTTGGCAGTGGCGCTAATGAAATCCGGTTGCGCGTAGCGACCGAAGGTGGTTCGTCCATGGACGTAATCCTGGGTGACATCAACAACCAGCCACTGGTGTCTGTACAACTTGAGTCCACCGGAGGCTGGCAGACCTGGCAGACACAAACCGCCCACTTTAACACCGTCACCGGTGTGCATGACGTGTACCTACGCTCTACGGCCTACCATAATCTGGACTGGTTCCAATTCGCCAGTTCGGATGGTCCGGTGGTTACCCCTGGCGAACCGACCGGTAAATTCCTCGGTAATATCGTCGACAATGGCCGGAATCGCTTTACCGACTTCTGGAACCAGGTCACTCCTGAAAACTCCGGCAAGTGGGAATCGGTTGAGCCGAGTCGCGATCGCTATAACTGGACCAAAATGGACGAAGGCTACAACTTCGCCAAGGCCAACGGCTTCCCCTATAAGGCCCACACCTTTGTCTGGGGTAGTCAGGAGCCGAGCTGGCTCGGCTCGCTTCCCGATGCTCAGCGTGCTGAAGAGGTGGAGGAGCTGATTCGGGATACCTGTCGGCGTTATCCAGACATGGACATGATTGACGTGGTCAACGAGCCCATCAGCGCACCATCCAACGCGCGCTGGGCATTAGGCGGCGATGGCCAGACCGGGTGGGACTGGATCATTCGCTCCTTTGAACTGGCCAGACAATATTGCCCGAACTCGAAGCTCCTGCTGAACGAATACGGCATTATCAACGACCGTCGCAAAGCAACAGAATATCGTCGGATCGTCGAGCTGCTTCGGGATCGTGGCCTGATTGATGGGGTAGGCCTACAGGCCCACTCGTTCAACCTGGTTGGCTATTCCGCGGATAACCTTCGCGGGAACCTAGACTACATGGCTGCTGCTGGCGTGCCCCTCTACATTTCTGAATGGGACATCAATATTGCCAACGATCAGGAACAGCTGCGCGAGTATCAGCAGAAATTCCCGATCGTATGGGAGCACTCTGCCGTTGTGGGGGTCACTCTGTGGGGTTATATCGCGGGCCAGACCTGGATGGATAACTCCGGCCTGATGTACAACGATGGCCGGGAGCGCCCCGCCCTGACCTGGCTGAAGAACTATGTTGGCCAGACAGCGACGCCTACGCCACCACCGGGTAATACTAATGGCGGCATCGTCGTTCGGGCCAGGGGTACGCAGGGCGACGAACACATCAACCTGGTGATTGGCGGCGCAGTCGTTGCCGATTGGACCCTGACGACTGCGATGGCTGACTACGTCTACCGTGGAAATGCAACGGGCGACATTCAGGTCCGTTTTGACAATGACGCCGATGGTCGTGATGTGCAGGTGGATTATATCCGCGTGAACAATGAAACCCGTCAGGCCGAGGATATGGAGTACAACACCGGCGCCTATAATGGCTCCTGTGGCGGCGGTTCCTATTCCGAGTGGCTCCACTGCAACGGTTCTATCGGTTTTGGCCATACCCAGGCCTGTACCGGGAACGACTGTAGCGGTGGTGGGCAGGCCGCAACGCCAGCTCCCAAAAGCCTGGCGGAGCGTATTGCCGAGAGACTGAGGGCGCGGTTCCGTTAAGTCAGTCGTTGCTCCATAGCCAGTCAGGGCCGGGATATCGGGCTCTGACTGGCGTACCTAAAAGATTCTAAATATTCGAAAACTCGTAAAAGCCGCAGGCATTGACCACAATTGATTTTGGACAAGCGGTGCGACATTCTGCCCCTTCGAGGCGCTGAGGTTTTAGCATAGGATGCTAGCTGACTGCCGGTACTAACAAAAACCGCACAAACAGATGGCAGTAATGCCCGGGCGGAAGTGACGTTACTTCCCTTGATGACTGTGGTTACCGGAGGTTCCCGATGGAGCTAGACCCCCTGCTTTTGTCGCGAATACAGTTCGCCTTTGTGGTGTCCTTTCACGCGATTTTCCCTGTCTTTACCATTGGCCTGGCGTCTTATATCGCTGTGCTTGAAGGCCTGGGTTTTAAAACCGGAAATCAGGTCTGGATACGCCTGTCCACATTCTGGACCAAAGTGTTTGCAGTGGTTTTCGGCATGGGCGTGGTCTCGGGAATCGTCATGTCGTTCCAGTTCGGCACCAACTGGTCGAACTTTTCCCAGGCCACTGCGAACTTCCTGGGGCCCATGCTCAGCTATGAAGTCCTGACCGCGTTTTTCCTCGAAGCCGCCTTTCTGGGCATTCTGCTGTTTGGGCGCGATAAGGTGCCGCCGGGCATGCATCTGCTCTCAGCCATCCTGGTAGCTATTGGAACCCTGATTTCGTCCTTCTGGATTCTGGCTGCCAATAGCTGGATGCATACGCCGGCAGGGACCGAGTTCGTTGATGGCGTCTTTATTGTCAGATCCTGGTCTGAGGCCATCTTCAATCCTTCATTCCCATGGCGCCTAAGCCACATGGTCATGGCCTCGTTCCTGACCGGTGGCTTTGTGGTTGCGGGGGTCAGCGCCTGGTATCTGCTGCGGGGCCGGGAAGTGGAAGCCAACCGGAAGGCCCTGTCCATGTGTCTCTGGCTGCTGCTGATTATTGCCCCGGCGCAGGCGGTTATCGGGGACTTCCATGGCCTTAATACCCAGGAACACCAGCCCGTCAAAATCGCGGCGATGGAGGGCAACTGGGAGACTGCCAACAGGGTTCCGTTACTGTTGTTCGCCCTACCCGACCAGGAAAACCAGACCAACCATTTTGAGATTGGCATTCCGGGTCTGGCGAGCCTGATTCTCGCCCATGATATGAACGGTGAAGTTCCCGGTATGGATCTGGTTCCACCGGAAGAACAACCGCCCGTCGCCATCGTGTTCTGGAGCTTCCGGGTCATGGTGGGACTGGGCTTACTGATGATTGCCTTTGCCATCACCGGGCTGATTCTTCGCCGCGGCGGCCGGTTTGCGGAAAAGCGCTGGTTCCTGCAGGGGCTGCGCCTGATGTCCCTGACGCCGTTTGTCGCCGTTCTGGCTGGCTGGTTTGTTACCGAAATTGGCCGGGCGCCCTGGCTGGTGTATGGGATGATGACCCACGCGGAGGGTGTGACGCCATCGTTAACCGGCGCCATGGCCCTGTTCACTCTGATCGGCTATATCACCGTATACGCGATGATCTTTACCGCAGGGGTCTATTATCTGATGCGGGTGCTTCATGACGGCCTTGAACCTGCTGACCGCGAGCATCCTGCAGATCATCCGAAGCGGCCGCTGTCCGCAGCCCACGTGCCATTCGAATACAATCAGGACGTATTTCGTCCAGGAGGTTACTGATCATGGAACTGTTTGACCTGTCGTTGATCTGGGCCTTCATTATCGGCTTCGGCATAATCATGTATGTGCTGATGGATGGCTTTGACCTGGGCGTGGGCATGCTCTTTCCCTTCGCCGCAGACGAAGAGTCCCGGGACGTGATGATGAACTCGGTTGCCCCGGTCTGGGACGGCAACGAAACCTGGCTGGTGCTGGGGGGCGCGGGCCTGCTGGCGGCCTTTCCCCTGGTATATTCGATTCTGATGCCTGCCCTCTACATCGGTGTTTTCCTGATGCTCGCCGGCCTCATTTTCCGGGGGGTCGCGTTTGAGTTCCGGTTCAAGGCTCATTCCTCAAAGTACCTCTGGAACTGGGCCTTTGCCGGGGGTTCAACCGTCTCGGCGTTTACACAGGGGGTGGTCGTCGGTGCCTACATTGAAGGCTTCGAGACGGCGAACGGTGTCTACGTCGGGGGGGCGCTCGACTGGTTAACGCCGTTTACAGTACTGACCGGCCTCGGCCTGGTTGCGGGCTACTGCCTGCTGGGGGCCACCTGGCTGGTGCTGAAAACGGAAGGTGACCTGCAGCAATGGGCCCGTCGTCTGGTGCTGCCTTTGCTAACGACGATTCTGGCAGTGTTCGTGATCATCAGCATCTGGACGCCCTTTGTGGATCCCTTTGTGCGCGACCGTTGGTTCGATCACATCACCCTGATCTGGGTCTTCCCCGCTTTTGGCGCCTTCTGCGCCTGGAAAATTGTGCAGGCGAATCGCCGACATAAGGACACCATGCCCTTCCTTGCGACTATGGGGCTGTTTATCAGCACCTACCTGGGGCTGGTTGTGAGCAAGTGGCCCTATGTGGTTCCGCCTGACTACACCCTATGGGATGCCTCTTCGGCCTACGGTTCCCAGCTTTTCCTGTTGCTTGGGCTGCTCTTCGTGATACCGGTGGTGCTGGGCTATACCGCCTGGACCTATTGGGTTTTCCGTGGAAAAGTTCGTGCCGGGGAAGGCTACCACTAAGTGCCCGACACCACCTCCCGACACGCAGGGCGCTGGTTAAGAGAGCGTCAGCGCCCTGCCCGGGCTTCCGTATATCTGGCCGCGCTGGCCGGGACTTTCGCAGCGGTGGCTGGCATCGTTCAGCTGGGCGGCATTGCCTGGGTTGCGCACCAGGTGCTGGTGACGGGAGAAGCGTTGTCACAACTGGTCGGGGTCATTCTGACCATCCTGATCACTATCGCCGTCCGGGCTGTGGCAGTCATGCTGCAAAACCGGTTTTCGGCCAGCGCCAGTGATCAGATTCGCCTGGCCCTGCGGCAGGACCTGCTGGACCACTTCCAGCAGCTGGGCCCGATCAGGCTGGGACAATCGTCGGCTGGCACCCTGGCGTCGGAATGGCTGGACCAGGTGGAAGCCCTCCATGGTTACTACGCCTACTTCCTGCCCCAGATGATTCTGTCCCTGACCGTACCACTTGTGATTCTCCTGACGGTGGCCTGGCTGGACTGGCTGGCGGCGGTGTTCCTGCTGCTTTCGGCACCGTTGATACCGCTGTTTATGGCCCTGGTAGGGATGGGCGCTGAGAAGCTGAATCAGCAACATATGGAAACCCTGGGCCGTCTCTCCGGCCATTTTCTGGACCGCCTTCGCGGCCTCACGACTCTCCAGCTGTTCAACTACACCCGTCCCGCCACTCGCGAAATCGCCACAGCCACCGACGAGTACCGGCAAGTGAACATGAAGACCTTACGGGTGGCGTTTCTTTCTTCCGCGGTCCTGGAGTTCTTTGCCTCCCTTGCGATCGCGGTCGTGGCCATCTACATCGGCTTTGGGCTGTTGGGCTACATCAGCTACGGGCCTTCCGCGGAACTGACCCTGTTCACCGGGCTGTTTATCCTGCTCTTGGCTCCGGAGTTTTATCAGCCCCTGCGGCAACTGTCCCAGCACTATCACGATCGCGCCACTGCACTGGGCGCGGCAGCACAGTTGCAGGCTCGTATGGCGGGGATAACACCTGCTGGGTCGCCTGAGGACCAAACGGCTGGCTATGTCCCGGCCGTGGTGGAAATTTCCAACGCAGCAGTCACGTTCCCGGATGGACGCACCGGCCTGACGCCACTTTCGCTGACCATTGGTCGGGAGGGACCGGAACTGGTCGCGCTGTCAGGCCCATCAGGGGCGGGCAAATCCACCTTGCTGCATTTGATCGCGGGCTTTCAGGCCCCTACCACGGGCAAAGTCCGGGTCAACGGCGGGATTCCCGGGGTGGAACCGTTTGGCTGGCTTGGCCAGACGCCATTTATTCGCCAGGACACCTGGGCCGGTAACCTGCGTATGGTAGCGCCGGATGCGTCCGATGAGCAGTTGCTGGCCGCCCTTGAAAAAGTCGGCCTTGCCGAACTGGTTCGCCAACGCCCTCTGGGTCTTGATACACCCATCAGTGAAGGCGGTGGCGGTCTGTCCGGAGGCCAGGCAAGACGGCTTGCTGCAGCAAGACTCTTTCTGGCCCGTTACTCCCTGATACTGATGGACGAGCCAACCGCCGGTCTCGACAGTGGCAGCGAGCGCTTCCTGCTGGATGCCATTAACGCGCTGAAAAACCGGGGCGCTACCATTATCATCGCAAGCCACCATCAGGAAGTTCTCGAGGCGGCCGACCGCTGCATTGCCATCAATAACGGCACTCTTGCGATGGACAGGCCCAGCCATGCGTGAGTTGCGGCCCTGGTTACGACTGCTCTGGACCCGTTGGCCCAGGCTGATCATTGGTGGCTTGCTGATGTTTGCTACCGTACTTGCCGGCGTGGGGCTGCTGGCCCTCTCTGGCTGGTTCATCACGGCGACGGCCCTCACCGGTTTACTGATTGCAGCCGGTGTAAAAGCTTATCTGGATATCTATACCCCTGGCGGCGGCATCCGGTTTTTCGCCCTCGCCCGTACCGTGTCACGCTACGTTGAGCGGCTCTATAACCATGACACCGTGCTTCGACTGCTGGCTGATGTGCGGGTTACCGTATTTGCCGGGCTTTCCGGCGCCCGCAGGGAACAGCTCAACAGGCGGCGCCCATCAGACTGGCTGAACCGCCTTACTGCCGATATTGATGCCCTCGACACTCTGTACCTACGGCTGATTGCACCGCCGGCGATCGCGGTGATCGGACTGGTCCTCGGCGCGCTGATCATGCTCGCTGTGGCCCCGGCCCTTCTGTGGTCCTTGCTACCGCTGGCTTTGCTGCCAGCTGTGCTCTATCTGCTGGCCCGGCGAACGCTGGCTCCTTCCCGGGATCTTGGCGAGCAGACCGAAGCGCTCCGCGCAGGTTTTGTGGACACCATCGAAGGCAGTGCCGAGCTTCAGGCCGCCCACTTATGGGAAGCTGAAGTGGGCAAGGTACTGCAAAGCAGTCGTGCTCTGGACCGGACGCGATTGCTGGTGGAGAACCAGACCGCCCTGGCCGACGGTCTCACTGTACTGGCAGTTCAGCTATCCGTCGTGATCGCCATGTTGGTCGGGTTGTCCTTGTGGGATGCCGGCCATTTGAGTGGACCGGTCGCCTTGCTGTTTACCCTCGCCGTCCTGGGGCTGGGTGAGGCTTTTACCGGATTGCCAGCGGCATTCAGCCGCCTTGGAACGACCCTCGGGGCCGCATTGCGGTTAAACCAGGACACTCAGACCAGCGCAGCCGATAATGAAAGTGCGTGCCCTGCCACTGGGCCACTGCGGCTGTCCGGGGCTGCCCCTGTTCGAAACGGAGAAACGTTGACCCGGCCCTTGTCACTGACCGTGCCGATGAACCACCGCCTGGCCATCGTAGGCCGGTCCGGGTCAGGCAAGTCCACGCTATTGGATATCCTGGCGGGTCTGCACCATGACTGGACCGGCGAAATAATGCTGGGTGACGGGGCTCTTTCGCCGAACCAGGCCGGGCCGCTAGGGCGCGAAGTCAGCTATCTGACCCAGCACAGCTACCTGTTCAGCGATACCGTCGCTGCCAACCTCCGGATTGCCAGCCCGGACGCCACCGATGAAGAACTTCTGGCCGTGCTGGATGCCGTCGCCCTGGCGCCTCTGGTAAAAAGCTTACCGGCGGGACTGAACACCCGGGTGGGCGATCAGGGGCGGGGACTGTCCGGGGGCGAAAGGCGGCGACTGGCTCTGGCCCGGGCGTTGATGCGGCCTTCACGGATTCTGCTGCTGGATGAGCCTTTCACCGGGGTCGATACCGCTACAATCCAGCGAATAAAGACCAGCATTGAGCCCTGGCTTGAAGGCCGAACCTGCATCTTCGCTGGCCACGCCCTGAGCGCGTTACCGGATTCGGATTTACAGATAGAACTAAATCCTTCTGAAACAGGATAACGAACCGGACCGCCGGTTATGCATCGGCGACCGGCTCGGTTTCCGCTCGTTTCTGGCTGAGGATACCTTCGGCGGCCTTGACGTCTTCCAGGCCCCCGTACAGGACAAGGACATCGCCGGCTCGAACCACCTCATCCGCCGGTGGCGAGATCAGTTTGACGTCATCCCGCAGAATCGCTACTACGGTCACGCCCTGTGCCATGGCGCTCACTACGGCCAGGGTCCTCGCTTCCGCTTCGGCCCCGGCGTTCACTGTCACGGGGTGCAGGTTCCCGGGATGGCTTCCGGCCGGATGTAACGCCGGATCATCCCGGAACATCTCCCGAAGCATATGAAACTGGCTGGTGCGCTGCTGCTCGATGTAACGGGCAACCTTGCGCAGCGGAAGGTTTAGCGACCGTAAAGCGTGAGTGACCAGCAACATGCCGGTTTCCAGCGTTTCGGCAATCACCTCGCTTGCGCCGGCAGCGATCAGCTCCTTGCTCGCCAGGTCGTCTGCGGTACGAACCAGTACGGGTGACACGGTGTTGAGCCGGCGAATGTGAGACAAGGTCTGGCGGGCCGCCACCATGTCGTCGATACACAGAATAATCAGCGCGGCCTTCTCCACGCCTATGGCTTCCAGTACCTGTGGATCGGCCGAGTCACCGTAGTACACCGGATGGCCTTCGGCCCGCGCGTCCTGGACACCAAACGGATCCAGGTCGGTTGCCACATACCGGATCTCGTCCTCGCGGAAAAATTGCGCCACGATATGACCAATCCGTCCAAAGCCGCAGATAACGACGTGCCCACCCTCGTCCGGCACCTGTTCCCGTATATCCTTGTTTTCAGCGTTCAGGGCGGTGGATTTGCCGGTTGAACTCCGGAAAATCGTACTGGTGATCCGGTAGTTATACTTGATCAGAAACGCGCCAACAATCATGGCCAGCAAGACCGATGTCAGTGCAATTTGCGCCGCCTCATCGTTAATAATCTCACCGGAAACGGCGATTGCGATCAGCGCGAAACCGAACTCGCCCCCGACAGACAGCATGATGCCAGTACGGAAAGCGGTCTCCCAGGAATACCGGGCGATGTGGACCAGCCCGGTCACCAGCACCCATTTGACGGTGATTAGCAGGAAGGTGCCCACCAGCACCTGAGGCCAGATCTGCGGCAATGTCGAAAAATCAAACAGCATACCGATACTGACGAAAAACAGCCCCAGCAGGACATCGCGAAACGGCCGGATGGTGGAGTCGACCTGGAACCGGAACTGGGTTTCCGCCAGCATCATGCCGGCCAGAAACGCTCCGAACGCCATGGACAGACCGAAGGCGTTGGTCAGCCAGGCGGAGAACAGCGAGACGAAGAGCACCGTAATGGTAAACGTCTCGGCAGAGCGGCGGGCAGTGACCAGTCGGAAAAGCGGCGTCAGCAGATAGCGACCGCCGATAAAAACCAGCACAAAGGCGATGGCCGCCTTGATCAGCGCAAACCCGAGCGCGCTGGAAATGCCCAGGGGGCTGGCATCGGGCATGCCCAGCACCGGAATAATGATAATAAACGGTACCGCTGTAATGTCCTGGAACACGGACATGGTAATACCGGTTCGTCCATGGCGGCTCTGGGCTTCGCCCTGCTCTTCCAGCTGTCGGGCGATGACAGTGGTCGATGATTGTGCGAACACTGCTCCCAGCACGAACGCGACCGCCCCATCCACACCGGCGAGCCAGAGAACCAGCCAGACCACCAACGTCGTCAAAACCACCTGTGACGTTCCCAACCCCAGAATCTGATGGCGCTGAGCATAAATATGGGAAGCCGGGAAACTGAGCCCGATGGTAAACAGCAGGAAAACAATGCCGAATTCAGCAATGGCAGGGATATACTCGGCGTCGACGCGGAACCCACCGGTATGGGGCCCGAGCAATACGCCCACCAGCAGATAAGCGAGTACCGGGGGGATGTTCAGCCTTTGAAACAGCAAAACCACGGGCAGGGTCAGGCCAAGCAACAACAACAGTTGCATCAACAGGGTTTCAAGCATTCAGCATGGCTCCGGGTGACGGTAATGACCATTGGCCTGTACAGCAGCAGGCTGCGGCTGCCCTAACGTGGCCGCAAGTTTATCATTACTCCGTCCCGACACCTTACGGACAAATGAGAAAATGTGAAGCCCAGGGGTGCCCCTCCTGGCACGCCCCGGTCACCTTTTGAGACATACAAAAAAGGGCGCCGAAAGGCGCCCTTTTTATTCGAACTACAACGGCTTACAGAACTTTCTTGAGTTCTTCCTCAAGCTGAGGAATAGCCTCAAACAGATCCGCTACCAGGCCATAGTCCGCCACCTGGAAGATAGGTGCTTCTTCGTCCTTGTTGATCGCAACGATCACCTTGGAGTCGCCCATACCGGCCAGGTGCTGGATGGCGCCGGAAATACCAACAGCGATGTACAGCTGCGGTGCAACAATCTTACCGGTCTGGCCAACCTGCATATCGTTGGGAACAAAGCCGGCGTCAACTGCTGCACGAGAGGCTCCAACCGCTGCACCCAGCAAGTCAGCAACCTGCTCGAGCATTTTGAAGTTTTCACCGTTCTGCATACCGCGCCCACCGGAGATAACGATGGAGGCGCTCGCCAGATCCGGGCGATCAGACTGAGCCAGTTCTTCTTTAACAAAGGAAGAAAGGCCGGCGTCTTTGACCACATCCAGGTTCTCGACAGAGGCTGAGCCAGCCTCGGCTGCAACCGGGTCAAACGCTGTCGGACGCACAGTGATCACCTTGGTGCTGTCCTTGGACTTCACAGTAGCGATGGCGTTACCAGCGTAAATCGGACGGACAAAGGTGTCAGCGTCTACAACACCCATGATGTCAGAGATCTGGGCAACGTCCAGCAGCGCAGCAACGCGCGGCATGAAGTCCTTGCCAGTGGTACCAGCGGCCGCCAGGATGTGGCTGTAATTCTTGCCAAGTTCTGCCACCAGCTCGCCCAGGTTCTCACCCAGGAAGTGACCATAAGCCGCGTTATCAGCAACCAGCACCTTGTTGACGCCATCAGCCTTGGCAGCCTGCTCGGCAACGGCACCACAGTTCTCGCCGGCTACCAGAACGTCGATATCGCCACCGATTTCCTTGGCCGCCGCCAGGACACTCAGGGTAGCCTGCTTCAGGCTGCTGTTATCGTGTTCAGCAAATACCAGGATGCTCATTTAGATCACCTTCGCTTCGTTCTTCAGTTTGTCGACCAGCTGGGCTACGTCTTCTACCTTGATACCAGCCTTACGGGCAGCAGGTGCTTCAACCTTGACGGTCTCCAGGCGCGGTGAAATATCAACGCCCAGGTCAGCCGGAGAGGTGGCATCCAGCGGCTTCTTCTTCGCCTTCATGATGTTCGGCAGAGACGCATAGCGGGGCTCGTTCAGACGCAGGTCTGTAGTAACCACCGCCGGCAGGTTCAGGGACACGGTCATCAGACCGCCGTCGACTTCACGGGTAACGTTAACTTTTTCGCCTTCAACCACAACTTCAGACGCAAAGGTACCCTGTGGCATTCCCGTAAGAGCGGCCAGCATCTGGCCAGTCTGGTTGTTGTCAGAGTCGATGGACTGCTTGCCAAGGATGACCAGCTTCGGCTCTTCTTTCTCAACAACGGCTTTCAGCAGCTTGGCAGCTTCCAGGGACTGGACTTCCTGATCTGTTTCCACGTGGATACCGCGATCAGCACCCAGGGCCAGCGCTGTGCGGATTTGCTCCTGAGCGGCTTTGGGGCCAATGGATACAACGACGATTTCGCTGGCGACGCCTTTTTCCTTCAGACGAACCGCTTCTTCAACCGCGATTTCACAGAAGGGGTTCATCGCCATCTTGACGTTGGCCAGATCAACACCGGAATTGTCCGGCTTGACGCGTACCTTCACGTTGTAGTCGATTACTCGTTTTACAGCGACCAGAACCTTCATAGATTCCTCGTTCTTCTACGATGGGTTTAATGACTCGTAATCAGAAAGACTCTCGCCTGAACCACCCGGAGCATTAATGGCCGGGCTGGCAACACCAGAGTATTCATGATTCCTGTCGCTCCGACCGCTCGCGAGGCCGCGGCCGAACGTTGATTTCAACAGTCAGGCTTCGAGGGGCCTGCTGTCAGGGCGCCATAATACTGAAGGCAAAGACCTGATGGGTCAATAGCAAATGCGGCATCATGGCTGCTTTGCAGGGGTTTCTGCTGCAATCTGAGCAGGCTTTACCAGCGATACGGTTCTATTTTTGACCGGAATACACTGGTTTTTGCTCCATTATTGAAACCCTGTTTCGCAATTATGGTATAGTTCGCTTTGCTTGCTATCCGGTTGTTTTACGCCTGATTGAGGCCGACGACCGAAGCACGTAACCTTGCCAGAAACAGACGCCGCTTTCAAACGGGCGTTTGAACTGCGTAAAAACCGGGGTAAACTGTCGTTTAACCGTGAGTTGTCCGGTAATATGTACCTTTTGCTCTGAGCACAGGTACGCGAAGTTCTGCCTGGCTGCAAACATGTGACGTGTTCAGCACCTATAAAGATGAAGGGACAGATGCAGCATGCAGCGCGTGCCCGGTGCATGACCTGCCCCGGCTGAATTTGGTCGGCGCCCGAACGTGCCAGATTCCTTCTGTTTCAACTGATGAGAAGTTTTGAGGAGACCAACGTGGAACGCGAATCAATGGAATTTGATGTTCTGATCGTCGGCGGGGGACCTGCAGGTCTCTCAGCAGCCTGTCGCACCATGCAACTGGCTCAGGAAGCCGGCGAGGAACTGACCGTTTGTGTCGTCGAGAAAGGTTCCGAGATCGGCGCCCATATTCTGGCTGGTACCGTCTTTGAGCCGACCGCACTGAACGAACTCTTCCCCGACTGGAAAGAGCGCGGCGCTCCATTGAATACGCCAGTAACCCGGGACGATATTTTCCTGATGAAGAGTCAGGACAAGGCCACCAAGATTCCCAATGCTTTCGTGCCGAAAAACATGCACAACGAAGGCAACTACATCATCAGCCTGGGTAACCTGTGCCGCTGGCTGGCGGAACAGGCTGAAGCCCTGGGTGTAGAAGTCTATCCAGGCTTCCCGGCCGCTGAGACCATTATTGAAGACGGTCAGGTCAAGGGTGTTATCACCGGCGATATGGGCGTGGCCCGTGACGGCAGCCAGAAAGACGGCTATATGCCCGGTATGGAGCTGCGCGCCAAGTACACCCTGTTTACCGAAGGCTGCCGCGGCCATCTGGGCAAGCGCCTGATCAGCGAATTCAAGCTGGATGAAGGCAAGGATCCGCAGCATTATGGTATTGGTATCAAGGAACTCTGGGACATCGATCCGGAAAAACACGAGCCGGGCCTGGTTGTTCATACCACTGGCTGGCCGTTGAGCGAGTCCAACACCACCGGTGGCTCTTTCCTTTACCATCTGGAAAATGGCCAGGTCTACGTCGGCCTGATTACCGACCTGTCCTACAGCAACCCCCATGTCAGCCCGTTCCATGAGATGCAGCGTCTGAAACTGCATCCGGAGATCCGTAAATATCTGGAGGGTGGCAAGCGTGTTTCTTACGGCGCCCGCGCCATCACCAAGGGCGGCCTGAACTCACTGCCGAAAATGAGCTTCCCCGGCGGCCTGTTGCTGGGCTGTGATGCCGGTACTCTGAACTTCTCCAAGATCAAAGGCTCTCACACAGCCATGAAGTCCGGCATGCTCGGTGCCGAAGCCGTGTTTGCCGCCCTGAAGGAAGGCAAGACCGGTGAGGAAATCACCAGCTTCCAGCAGAGCTTCGAAAACAGCTGGCTGTACAAGGAGCTGTTCAAGGAGCGTAACTTCGGCCCGGCCATGCACAAGTTCGGCAACGTGGGCGGCGGCGCAATTGCCTTTATTGAGCAGAACCTGCTGGGTCGGCCCCTGCCCTTCACCTTCCGCGACACGGTGCCGGACTACGCCACCCTGAAGCCTGCGGCTGAGTGCAAGAAGATCGACTATCCGAAGCCGGATAACGTGATGATGTTCGACAAGCTGTCGTCGGTTTTCATTTCCAACACCAACCACGAGGAAGATCAGCCGATCCACCTCAAGCTGAAAGATCCGTCGATTCCCATCGAGCACAACCTGCCCAAGTTCGACGAGCCTGCCCAGCGTTACTGCCCGGCTGGCGTTTACGAAGTGGTTGAAGCCGATGACGGTAGCGGCAAGCGGTTCCAGATCAACGCCCAGA
>JAJUHY010000225.1 GCA_029265735.1 Marinobacter segnicrescens
ACCGGTCTGGGCTGGGAGGGCCGTTATCAACAGGCGCGGCTGGCTGCACTGTTTATTCGCGAGCAACAGCAGGGGTCGGCTGCAGCGGGTACGCTGCGCCAGAGGAAGAAAACCCACACCGGTGAACGACTGGACGGTGGTTACAACTACATCAAACTGGCCCGCATGGCATACTACGTCAACAAGGACGTCTATCTGGACAGTCTGGCCCGGCATATCGCGGATCTTGAAACCGCCAGCAGGAGGTAGTCCGCCATGACGGTACAGTTCGATCCCGCCAGTCTGGTTACCCTGAACGTTATTCTCGCACTGATGATGTTCGGGGTGTCCCTGAACCTCAAACCGGCCGACTTCAAACGGGTGGTGACGGTGCCCCGGGCACCCATCGCCGGGCTGCTTGCCCAGTTTCTGCTGCTGCCCCTGGCCACCTGCCTGTTTACCTGGGCTTTCCGCATTGATCCGGAGCTGGCCCTGGGCATGATTCTGGTGGCCTCATGCCCCGGCGGCAGTTTCTCCAATATCATGACCTGGCTCGGCAAGGGCAGTGTGGCGGTATCGGTCAGCATGACTGCCGTGTCCAGCCTGGCAGCCACGGTGATGACCCCCTTCAACTTCGCCCTCTACGGCTGGCTGAATCCCCATACCCGGGCCTACCTCCAGGAAATCGCCCTTGAGCCCGGCAGTATCCTGTTGCTGGTTCTGCTGGTACTGGCGCTGCCGCTGATTCTGGGCATGCTGGCCGGCGGCCGCTTTCCGAAGCTGGCGGTGCGAAGCGAAAAACCCCTGCGAATGATCTCCCTGCTGATCTTCTTGGCATTCGTCGCCATCGCCTTCAGCAACAATGTGGAGCTGTTCCTGACCCGCTTCCACACCTTCTTCTGGCTGGTGGTGGGGCACAACCTGATTGCGCTGGGGCTGGGCTATGCCATGGCACGGATGATGAAACTCGACGTGCCCGACCGGCGGGCGGTCACTCTGGAAGTGGGCATCCAGAACTCCGGCCTGGGGCTGGTGATCCTGTTCACTTTCTTCCCGGACGCCGGCGGCATGATGCTGATCACCGCCTTCTGGGGGGTCTGGCACCTGGTGTCCGGCCTTACCCTTTCACAGATCTGGGCCCGGCTCCCGGTGCCCGCCAATGAAACCGGGAAGGTGACCACATCATGAATCCGGAAAAACGCATTCTTATTACAGGCGCTGCCGGTTATATCGGCCACCAACTGGGCAACCGGCTGGCCCAGGATTACTTTGTCTTCGGCACCGACATCAACAAGCGGGATGGCCTTGAGTTTCCGCTGGAAGTGCTGGACGTCCGTGATCCAAAGCTGGTCCTGACCCTGGCCGAATACCGGATCACCCATGTCATCCATCTGGCTTCGGTTCTGCAGGCTTCCCCGGACCGGCAACGGGACTATGACATTGATGTCAACGGCACCCGCAACGTGCTGGAAGCCTGCGTGGCGGCGAAAGTAAAGCACATCACGGTAACCAGTTCCGGCGCCGCCTACGGTTACCATCCCGATAACCCCGCCTGGATTGATGAGGATGACCCGCTACGAGGCAACCCGGAATTCGCCTACTCCGATCACAAACGCCAGGTGGAGGAACTGCTGGCCAGCTACCGCCAGCAGCATCCAGAGTTACAGCAGCTGATCTTCCGGCCCGGCACGGTACTGGGGGCGGATACCCGCAACCAGATCACCGGTCTGTTCCTGGCTCCCCGCCTGCTGGCGATCCGGGGCAGCGATTCGCCGTTCGTCTTCATCTGGGATCAGGACGTGGTCGGTGCCATGGACAAGGGCATCCGCGAGGACCGTACCGGCCGCTTCAATATGGCCGGGGATGGCGCCCTGACCATTGGTGAGATCGCCCGCCGGCTAAACAAGCCTCTGCTGACTCTGCCGGTGAGCCTGGTGAAAGCGGGGTTACAGGTGGCGAAGTGGATGGGCAAGCCGGTAGGTCCGGAACAGGTGAACTTTCTGCGCTATCGTCCGGTGCTGAGCAACCGTCGGCTGAAAGAGGAGTTCGGGTACCGGCTGCAGAAGACCTCAGCGGAAACCTTTGAATACTTTGTCGAGCAGGCCAAGCTCAAGGGGGACCTGTGACCGTCACGCTGATCACCGGCGCCGCCAGTGGTCTGGGCTGGGCCATGGCCCGGTACTGGTTTCAGGCCGGTCACTGCCTGGTACTGGCCGACATCAATTCTGAAGCGCTGCTGCGCCGGCGGGATGAACTGGGGGACGATACCCGGGTACAGATTGTAACGGTGGATGTTACGTCCTCTGCAGACCTGGCGCGGCTGATCCGGGAGACCGAAGACACCTTCGGCCGCCTCGACCTGTTGGTCAATAACGCCGGCATCACCCACCGCTCGCCCGCTGCCGCCACTGATCCACAGGTCTTCCGCAGGGTAATGGCGGTGGACTGGCAGGGACCGGTGGAACTGACCCAGCTGGCGCTACCCTTGCTGGAGCGCAGTGGTGGCCGCATCGTCTGTATTGGCTCCATGGCCGGCTGGATGCCTGTCCCCGGCCGTGCTGCATACTGCGCCGCGAAGGGAGCGCTCACCCAGTTTTTTGAGGTGCTGCGGCTGGAGCTGGAAACCAGAGGCATTCATCTGTTGATGGTCTATTCCAGCTTTCTGGATACCCCCATTGAGCACAACGCCCTGGGGGCGGATGGCAAACCTGCCGGCCACGCCCGCTCCACCGTCGGTACCATAGGCAGCCCCGACGCACTGGCCCGCCAGATCGACAAGGCTCTGACCAGCCAGAAACGCTGGCTGCTGCCGGACCCGGTGACCCGCTTTGGCAGCCTGCTTTGGCGACTGGCACCGTCGTTATATCTGCACATTATCCGCCGCCGCTTTGCCGACGACATCCGCGACAATTCAGCGCCGGCAACGGCTCTTTCTCATTCTTCCACCCGGAACCCGATACCATGATGGATCCCTGGCTCTGGCTAGGCCTCGCCATTCTGCTGTCCTACACCATTGAAGCCATTACCGGCTTTGGCTCAATCGTCATCGCCCTGTCACTGGGGGCGATACTGTTGCCCATCCCGGAGCTGTTACCGATGCTGGTCCCTCTCAACGTGTTCATGAGCGGTTATCTGACCTGGAAACACCGCCAGCACGTGGACTGGCGCCTGCTGCTGACCCTGATCCTGCCGTTGATGGTAGCAGGCACCCTGGCCGGCTATGTGCTGACTCCCTGGCTCGGCGCCAGCAGCCTGCGGATACTGTTCGGACTTCTGGTGGTGTGGTTTGCCGGCAAGGAGCTGTGGCGATTGCTGGGCGGCCATGTCGCAAAACCCCACGGCCTGATGACGAGCCGCGTTATTACCTTCGGCGCCGGTATCACCCATGGCCTGTTCGCCTCCGGAGGACCGCTGCTGGTCTACGCCCTGGCCGGCATCCAGCTGGATAAAAGCCGCACCCGGGCCACCTTGCTGACAGTGTGGTTCACACTGAACCTGACCCTGAGCACCCTCTACCTGTTCGACGGCAGCCTCGCCGCCAGCGCCGGTAGGCTGGTGTGGTATCTGCCCCTGCTAGTGGTGGGCGTGATGGTCGGAGAATTCCTGCATCACCGGCTCAATGAAAACCGGTTCCGGATTGCGGTGTATGGGGTGCTGCTGGTTACTGGGTTGTTGCTGATCTTGCGGGCATAAAACCCATAAAACCGCCAGGACTGGTCAATTATTCACTGTCAACTAAAAGCTGTAGTAGCAGGCCTGAGGACATCACTAGTTCTAATATTTCTGTGACCCATAACCGTGACGTGTCCGGTGAAGCCACGTTGCCTTTCTGCTACGCCTTAGCTAATTTGGTTCTGCCATTCTGCGGAAAATGATATCTGCTCAGCCACTGCTGGCATAAGGCATCTTAAGGATGAAGTTCTACAGTCATGGAGGGGACATGAAACAGCTTACCGTCTTTAACGGTTACCAGCTAACAGTTCGGCCAGGCACATCATTCCCAGCAAGCGTCAATGGTGCTGCCGTTTCAAGATTCTCACTGCCAGAGGGCCTCTACTCGACCTCTCTATCTAACGGCTCCGGGCAAGGCTTCCTCTCCCGGTCCATGGTTCTTAAGCACCTCTCCGTGCCACTTTCCTCTAAACCACCCCTTCTGTTTGCGTTCGGCGGAGAGGCTATTTTTGGGCTTAAAGTCGACGCGGCCGCGTTTTCTTATCTGAATTCCCGGCAGGCTTATCTTGATTTAGGGAAAGAGATAACGGTTAAAGTTCAGTACGCCGCACCATGGATGCGCCATGCATTTGCTGAGCT
>JAJUHY010000283.1 GCA_029265735.1 Marinobacter segnicrescens
ATGAACTGGCCATGGCGCCAAGGCCAACCAGGCAGCCCATGAAAGCACCCAGGGGCAGGTAGTCGTAAATGCGCCGGGGCAACGTCATCACCATATACAGTGCGGCCTGCAAGGCCTGATAATCAGCGCGCGCATCGTCCAGTTCGCCGATATAGCCAAAGACCATATCCAGCGACAGCACAACCATCATCACCAGGAAGATGGCGCCGCCCACATTACCCATGATGTACCGGTCAAGTTTCCGCACCGGCACCTCCTCTGCGTGCGATCCGCCTTCTGCCCAACCACTGGGTACCGAACTGCAGCCACAGGCCCAGCCCCAGGAAAAGCAGGTGTACCCAGATCATGCCAATCCACTCCGGAATGGAACCGGATGCCAGTGCGTCCCTGGCTACGATCAGCAGCCCCAGATACAGGATGTAGATCATCATCGCCGGTAACAGATGAAAGAAGCGCCCCTGTCGCGGATTGACCCGGCTTAACCGAACCGCCAGCAGGGTCACCACCGGCACAATCAGTGGTAACGAAAAGCGCCAGTGTAATAATGCGCGCAGCTCTGGATCGTCCGATTGCATCAATGCCAGGGTAGTCATACCTTCTTCATCGACGCTCCCTGCGACCGGAGACTCCGCCAACTTGAGACCATAAGCTTCGAATTCAGTAATGTCATAATCCAGCTGCCCTGGCATTCCGACAAAGCGGGTGCCCCGCTCCAGTACCAGGAACCGGCTGCCGGTCTGGTCATCAATAAACTGGGAGCCCTCTTCTGCCACCACCAGGCTCAGGGACTGGTCAGCCTCGGAGTACTCGGCAATAAACACGCGCTCCAACGTAAGCTTGTCGTCGCTCACGGCTTCGGTGTAGGTAACCCGTCCCCCGGACTCCAGGCTCTGAAACCGCCCCGGGGCCAGCATTTCGAATTCCGTGGCCTGGCTCTGCTCGTCAAAGATCCGCTCTACGTTCTTCATGCCCCACGGGCTGATCCACAGACTCATGGCGCCCACGAGCAGCATTACCGCCACACTGGCAACCAGCGTATGCCCCAGTACCTGCCTGTCGCTGACGCCACAGGCAAACAGAACGGTCATTTCGCTTTCGAGGTACATGCGGCCATAGACCAGCAGAATGCCGATGAAGAAACCCAGGGGCAGGATCAGCTCCAGAAAGCCGGGGAACCGATAGGCCATAATGGCAAACAGCACGTCACCAGAAAGCTCACCGGCCGCGACGTTGGCAAGGTACCTGATGAAACGCCCGCTCATGAACACCAGCAACAGCACGCCGGAGACGGCGAACATGGTGCCCAGGGTCTGGCGGGTCAGATAGCGAAAAATAATACTCAAGAACGGCCCCTTAAGGCTTGCACGGCTTGTGTAGCGCCGGTTCTGGCTGATGCGCGCTATTCTAGGGAACCTGGCCTGTAAATGACAGAGTAACCGGACAGTTTCAGCAGGTCTCGGACGTGCCCGAAAATACCCCTATGAGCTTGATAAATCGGCGGGAAGCCCTGATGCTATAGACTTTATTCTGAACATGGTGCGATTGCATCTGCCAACCACACTCAGGAGTTGCCATGAACTTCACACTCAGCAGCAAAGCCCTCAGCAGTTCCAAAGCCGACTGCCTTGTCGTCGCCGTTCCCGAAAAAGGTGACTGGCCCGCCAGCACCAGCGAAGCGGATGCAGCACTGGGCGGCCAGCTGAAGGCCCTGCAAAACAACGGCGACCTGAGCGGCAAGACCGGTACCACCCTGCTGATTCCGTTGCAGGATGCGCCCTGGGCCCGGGTTCTTCTGGTGGGTACCGGCAAGGATGACAAGCGCACCGTTGCAGACTTCCGCAAAGCACTCTCAGCTGCCGTTAGTGTGCTGAAAGATGGCGCCGCCAGGCATGTCATTTTCGCTCTCACGGATACCCCGATCAGCGGCGCAGACGCCGTGAACACCGAGACCGGCAAACTGAAGCTGATCGCCCGTACTCTGGAAGAACAGCTCTATACCTTTACCGGGTTCAAGAGCGAGCAGCCGCCCAAACGTAAACTGAACAAGGTCACGGTTGCCGCCTCCAGCTCTGACAAGGCCCTGAAAGACGCTTTCAACCTTGGCCTGGCCACCGGCCGTGGCATGAACCTCACCCGGGATCTTGGCAATACCCCGCCCAATATCTGTAACCCGGTCTGGCTCGCTGAACGGGCACAACAGCTCGCTCAGGAGCACGACGTCATCAGGACTGAAGTGCTTGATGAAAAGCAGATGAAGAAACTGGGCATGAACAGCCTGCTGTCCGTCGCCGCCGGCAGTGCCCAGCCTCCACGCCTGATCGTTATGGAATACCGGGGTGGCAAGCCCAAGGACAAGCCTTACGTGCTGGTCGGCAAAGGCATCACCTTTGATACCGGCGGCATCAGCCTCAAGCCCGGCGAAGGCATGGACGAGATGAAATACGACATGGGTGGCGCTGCCGCCGTGTTCGGCATTATGCAGGCACTGGCTGAAACCAGGCCAAAAATCAATGTGGTCACGGTGATTGCTGCCGCCGAGAATATGCCCAGCGGCACTGCAACACGCCCTGGCGATATTGTTACCTCCATGTCCGGCCAGACTATCGAAATCCTCAATACCGATGCCGAAGGCCGGCTGGTACTGTGTGACGCCCTGACCTACGTGAAGAAATTCGACCCGGAAGTGGTTGTCGACATGGCAACCCTGACCGGCGCCTGCATCATCGCCCTGGGCTACCACGCCAGCGGTCTGATGGCTAACGACGATGCCCTGGCAGATGAACTGCTTGCTGCTGGAGAACGCACCGGCGACCGCGCCTGGCGCCTGCCCCTGTGGGATGAATACCAGAGCCAGCTCGACAGCAACTTTGCCGATATGCAGAACATCGGCGGCCGCCCTGCCGGCACCATCACTGCCGCCTGTTTCCTGTCCCGCTTCACCAAGGAGTACCGCTGGGCCCACCTGGACATCGCCGGCACCGCCTGGACCTCGGGCAAAGCCAAAGGTGCTTCCGGGCGGCCGGTACCGCTGCTGATGGACTACCTGATGACCCATGCCGGAAAATAACGGCGACGCCAATCGCTCTGACAGAATTGAGGCCAGATCCTACTGGTTCCACATTCTGTCAGGCGCAACACCAGCGGACCGCTATCTGCACGCGGTCCGGCTGGTAGATAAGGCCTGGCAACAGGGTGATCGCGTGGGGATTTTCTGTGAGTACCACAGCCAGGCTCAGGAGCTGGATGACCTGCTGTGGAACTTCACGCCGGATGCGTTTATTCCTCATAGCATTGTTCCGGACGCGGCCACCCGCTGTCCGGACCCGGTCGGCATTCTGCTCTGTGAACCTGCGGCCGGGGATTGGGATACGGTGGTGG
>JAJUHY010000206.1 GCA_029265735.1 Marinobacter segnicrescens
AGTTCCCGGGCGCGATCGCTCTCGGTCTGTTTGGTGGCGCCAATGGCCTGATCCAGCAGGCTTAGTGCACCGTCTTCCGCGACAACGGCTTCGTTGCCGGCTACCTGAGTTTCGACGCTCATTCCTTGTCTCCCCCGGTCGCTCCAAGATCTGCATTGAGTTTCTGCAGATCGTCAGAGTTGTTCAGCACCCGCTCGAGCAGCTCTTCCAGCTCTTCGGAGCGGTCCACCTTGGTCATCAGATCCCGTAATTTATTACGGGTTTCCATCAGTTCCCTCAGCGGTTCCACCTGATTGACCACCGCCGCAGGCTGGAAGTCATCCATGGAATTGAAGCTCAGTTCGACCGCCATCTGGGAATCGTCATTGGCCAGTTTGTTGTCCACCTTGAGCCTCAGTTTCGGGCTCATTCGCCGCATCACGTCGTCAAAGTTATCCCGGTCAATCTGGATAAAACGACGGTCCTTGAGCGGCTTGGGTGCATCGCTGTTGTTACCGGAGAAGTCGCCCATCACGCCCACCACAAAGGGCAGCTCTTTCTTGACCATGGCCCCTTCGGTTTCAACGTCGTAAGTAATATGAACCCGGGGCTTGCGTACCCTGGATAGTTTGTCGTGAATGCTGTCCATGTCTCTGTCTCCTGTAGCGCTTCACTGTTTGGGAGCCTTCAGAAGGCCCTGGTTTGCCGCTGTTATTCCCGCGGCTCGGGGGCCGGCACTCCGGTCAGTCGGTAGAACCCGCTCCGGGCTCCGCCGTCGTCGATCAGTTCCTGCATCAGCTCCGGCAATGACAACTCACTCCAGCGTACGGCCTGGCGTATGGCGTAGGACACGGGCGAGTGGGGCTCGGTCCTGAGAAAAAAGTCGGATAGACGCCGCAGTTCGGCCAGCGCCTGGCTTCGGCTCTCAACTGCCACCTGCACCGGATCGATTTTCTGCGTCTGTACGGATGGCGCTGTCTCATCTGCCGAGTCCATCGAACCTGGCGCAGGATCGACATCTGCGACTTCCCCGTGCTGCTGGCTCCACTGATCAATGCGGGCACCCGCATGATGGGTCAGCACCGCGAGACAGCGGTCCAGCGCCTGCCGGATATTGGTGGTTGGCTGCGGCTCAGCCATGACTTCATCCATGACCTCGGAGAGCGCCTGGAACGCCTGCTGTGCCGCACGGATGGCTTCGCGGGTGGAGGCAAGCTCTTCCACCGGCGTATTGGCCACCGCTGCCTGCAGCTGCTCCGGTGAGGCGGCGCCACTGCGAATCCGGTTCTGGGCACGGTCTTCATCAAGACGCGCCACCTCAGCGGCCTGTTCGGCATGCCATGCAGCATAGGCACCGCCGTTTTCACCCAAGAACAGCGGAACGGACAGGATCGGCTGTATCAGCGTACCCTCTGCATCCAGTCCGTTCAGACCGACGAGCGGTGCTATACGGGTAGCGAGCCCTTCCTCATCCGGGGTGGGATAGAGATTGTCCCAGTGGTTCAGCAGAAGCTCCCGGGCGAGCAGAAAACCGTCAGCAAGACCGAGGAAACCATGCTCGCGGCACAGTGCCTCGATCAGCCAGGCAACGTACTCAAGATCCTTGGTGCGCTCGGTCAGCAGTACAGGAATATCAGTTGCCAGTGTCCGCCATTGGGGAACGGTGACAACCTCGTCGTCCGCCAGCACCTGACGCTCGAGCGCCCGGGCCTGACTGCGAAGATCCTTCAGCGTGAAATAGGGGGACTGTGGGGAAACATCCTCGCGGGTATCATCCCCGCAGGGCCGCTCTGGTGCGATGTCTGCTACCAAAGCCGGGATATCAAGAAGATGGGGGGTATGGTCCATCATGACGCTTCCTGCGTTCGTAATCATTGGTCCGTCGATCGTGTTCCGTCACGGTAACCGGAGTTTCATGGGGATCGTCTGATCCTCCGCTCCGGTCACTGGTTCAGGACTATAACAACCATCCGAAAGTTTAACAATAATACAGGTAATGTTGTCGTTGCACTGCCTGACCAGCAGGGAATGCATCATTGCCATACTGACTTCGTCGATCGGGCCGCCGCAGAGAAACCCCTGTAACTCGGCGTCCTCCAGCTCCTTGCTCACACCATCACTGCACAGCATAAAGCAGTCATCGGGCTGTACCGTACCGGAGCGGTAATCCAGCGCCAGTTCGTCTTCCACGCCCAGCGCCCGGGTAATCACATGGGCAAGCGGATGACGCTCAGCCTCATGCTCATCAATAATGCCCTGATCCACCATCTCAGCGACCTGGCTGTGGTCCCGCGACAGCCGGATCAGCTCACCTCGCCGGGCCAGGTAGCAGCGGCTGTCGCCGGCCCAGAACAGGTGGTAGTAGCCATCTTTAACCAGCAGTGCCACTACCGTTGACCCAAGGGTCTGGCCGGCAAGTTCCTGCTGGCCATATCGCCGGATGCGCCGGTTGGCCTGCTGAATGGCCTGCTCCAGTTCCACTTTCCCCAGCATACCGTCATGTCGTCGGTAGGCACTGGTAACCGTGTCACAGATCAGCTGACTGGCCACATCTCCGGCCCGATAACCGCCCATCCCGTCCGCCACTACCCATAAACCGCTGTCGGTGAGTTCGACGAACGCGTCCTCGTTATGGTCGCGCACCCCACCCCGGTGGCTGAACGCTATGGACTCTGCCTGCATCACGTTAATGTTCCTCAAGCTTTGCCTGCTGCCAGCCGTAATTCTGCCATTGACCCACCATCATCGCGGCGAACTGGCCTACTTTAGGCAGACCATCTGTCAACAATGTGGAAGGCTCGACAAAAGCGGACCCCTGCGTCCACCACACGACCGAACGGTCCTGCTGCCGCAGCAGCGCATCCAGCCAGTCACTTTCCCTGGCACCACCGGGCACCACCAGATTGCCGTCAACCGGTGACCAGATTAGCCGGTTACCATCTGACCCGGGCTGCTCCACTGAGGCCAGGCGCTGACGCCAGGATTCCTCTTCCCAGTTATCGTCCAGCACCGCCAGAATGCAGTCCTCCATGGCAGCCGCCCAGTCGGGGCGACGCCAGGCATCGAGGGCAACGCCGTTAAATTCCGCCAGTGCCAGAAACGGGAAATGACGCCCTACCCGGTCGACGGATGGAATCATGGTGCCTACGACACCGGCCTCCGCAATACCGCCGGGAGCCGAGCAAAAATGCCAGATGGGCGCGGTCAGCCAGGCGTCCAGCCAGTCATCGCCGAGCTGGTCCCGGCTTACGGCCAGTCCGGCCTGGCACCACTCGAAAAACAGATCCCGCAACTCGGGGCTCACGTTATGGGTGAGAAAGTCACCCCGCCCCGGGACCTTACCCAGATAACCCCAGCTCATGCCTGCTGCTTCCTGTCTGAATGGTTCATAATCTTGACGGCAGCCGGAAGTTCTGGAGGATCGCCAGATCGAACGGGTGCTTTACCGAGTCCGGCGTCATTTCCAACGTCGCCACATAACCGTCCGCAAGAATATCCACCGTGCGGGTCCGGCCCTCGCCGCTCAGCCCGCCGTATGCGGAGAGGAAGCGGAACAGCGCCCAGTCGCCACGGAAGTTACGCTGAATCGCGGTATCGGTTCCGGTGCCCCGGGTCATGGTGACGCGGACATCACCCGCGCCCGCCCGTACCGGCCACTCAAAGGCCAGCGCCCGGGGCGGTTCATGACGGTAGTTTAGGGAATGATCACCGATCCTCAGCTGCAGCCGGGCAACGCGACTGTCCAGATAGGCGGGCTTGAGGGTGAAGTTCGCTTTCAGGGTCTGCGTACCCTGAACAAAGAACGCCTCACGGATCTCACGGGCCTTCAGGAAAATCTGCAGGCTGGACTGACGGATACCCGACCCCGGCTCGACCGTCCACGGTGAGGTGCTGGTATCCACGTAATCGGCAACATGGTTCTGGAAGAAGGTATCGAGCACACCGCCATAACCGAAGAATGCTGCGAAGTCCGCCAGCGCCACCTCCGACTCTGCACTCTGATCCAGCGGATACTGGCCGGCGATGGCCGCCTGATATTCCCGGAAGACCTGGCTGCGCCAGATATCATTCACCCGCCGGGTGGACGACACCTGCACCAGCTTGCGGGAATCACCGGAGATATCCCCCAGCCAGGCCTGAAGGTGCGCAGCCTGACTGTTACCCACCGCGGCCTGGAAGCCCTTGGCGGCATCATCGAAGTCCGCCCGGGAGACGGTGGCGAAGCTGCTGGGTACGCCCTGGTCCTGTTCGGCGAAGTACCGGGCCATGATGCGCGCCCGCTCTCTCAGGGTACCCAGGGTTTCCTCGCTGATTTCGTGCAGGGAACGGAACGCCCGGTCCACCGGCGTCAGCTCGTGCTCGGCCACGACGCTGTCGGGCATGATGCGGCGCATCCGGTCAAAGGCCCTGCTGCGGCGGGCCAGATCTTCCTGGACCATACTGCCAACGTTGCCTAATGCCTCGCTGGCTGTCGGATCCTGCTCTTCCACCGAAAGACGGGTATTGAAGCGAACCGCCGCC
>JAJUHY010000083.1 GCA_029265735.1 Marinobacter segnicrescens
GAGGGTCTTCTCAGCCCAGTCCGCATACTCGGGATTTTGCTCCTCGCGCAGGGAGTCGCGGATCGCCGCCAGATCCGGCTTGCTGAAATGCCTGTCGATAGCCGGCATCAACGCCGCCAGCCCGGCCTCGCCAGGATCGCCGACCAGGGGCTGAAGCCCTGCCTTCACGGAATCCGTGCTTGCGGTATCGACCGTCGCCAGCAGTTCATCCAGGGCGGAGAGGTTGTCCGCAGGTATGAAAATATCGGCAAGACCGGCAAACAGCGCATCAGCCGCACCGAGCCGCGCACCGGTAATGGCCAGATACTCCCCCAGGCGGCCTGGCAGGCGCCCCAGAAAATAGGTGCCGCCCACATCCGGGAAAAAGCCGATGCCCGTTTCCGGCATCGAGAGCTTGGTATGTTCATCGACGATGCGCAGGCTGGCACCCTGAGCCAGGCCCATACCGCCGCCCATCACGAAGCCGTTCATCACGCACAGCACCGGCTTGGCGTACTCATGAATGGCCAGGTCCAGGGCGTATTCTTCTTCAAAGAACACCCGATGCAGGGTGTCACCGCTCTTGTAACTGTCGTACAGAGCGCGGATATCGCCACCGGCACAGAATGCTTTTTCGCCGGCACCCTGAAAGACGACCCCTGCGATAGCATCGTCCCCGGCCCACTCGTCCATCTGCTTGTGGATGGTCCGAACCATATTCAGGGTCAGGGCGTTCAGTCCGCTGGGACGGTTCAGGGTCAGGTAGCCGAAGCGACCCCGGACCTCAACGATGACATCGGGCTGGTTATCGGTCATGTCTCATCCTTCATATAACGTTTGATAATGGCCGAGAAGTCCAGGTGGCCATTACCGTCAAAACTCATGGATTGATAAAGCTGCTGCGCCAGCGCGCCCAGTACAACCGGCTGGCCGATGGCCTTTGCAGCCTCAGTGGCCAGATTCAGATCCTTGATCATCAGGTCCATACCAAAACCGCCGGTGTAACCCCGGTTGGAGGGTGCGCTTTCGATAACGCCCGGGTAGGGATTGTAGGTATCTGTACTCCAGCAACGGCCGCTGGACGTATTGATCACGCCGGCCAGGACATCCGGGTCCACACCCATGGATACCCCGAGGCTCATGGCTTCGGCGGCACCGATCATGGAAATACCCAGCAGCATGTTATTGGCCATCTTGGCAGCCTGGCCGTTACCCGAAGCGCCGCAATGGATGATATTCCGCCCCATGTTTTCCAGTACCGGTCGTGCGAACGCAAACTCCTGCTCTTCACCGCCCACCATAAACGTCAGGGTGCCAGCCTGCGCACCGCCTGTGCCGCCAGAAACCGGCGCATCCAGCATGGGATTACCCTGGGCTGCGGCCTGGGTGGATATCTCCCGTGCCGTCATGGGGTCGATGGTGGAACTGTCGATCAGGTGCACCCCTTTGGATACATGGGCCAGCAGACCGTCGTCCGCCAGATACACCCCCTTCACGTGGCGGGCCGCGGGAAGCATGGTGATGATCAGTTCCGCGCCGCTGCGAGCGACCGCGGCAATATCGGCTGCGGCACAGGCGCCCTCTGATACCGTTTTTTCTACCGCCGCCGGAACCAGATCAAACACCGTCAGCTCGTGCCCTGCCTTGAGCAGGTTACTGGCCATGGGGGCGCCCATATTGCCCAGGCCGATGAATCCGATTTTCATGTTAAAGCCTCCACGTTATGGCAGCGGGAGCCGGGCCATTGACGACCGCCAGCCCCGCCACGTTTTTGTTGTTACAGGCTATTTGTGTTTGAAGTCCGGCTTGCGCTTCTCAACGAAGGCATTCATCCCTTCCTTCTGGTCATGGGTGGCAAAAATCCCATGGAAGATCCGCCGCTCGAACCGGATGCCTTCCGCCAGACTGGTCTCGAATACCCGGTTCACGGCTTCTTTGGTCATCAGAACGCTGGGCAGGGATTTCTCAGCGATGGTGGTCGCAGCCTTGAGGGTTTCCTCCAGCAGCTGATCCACGGGAAATACCCGCGCCACCAGACCCGCGGTCTCTGCTTCCTGCGCGTCCATCTGACGACCGGTCAGGCACATTTCCATGGCCTTGGCCTTGCCCAGCGCGCGAGTCAGACGCTGGGTACCGCCGATACCAGGCAACACGCCCAGGTTGATTTCAGGCTGACCGAATCGGGCGTTTTCAGCGGCGTAAATAAAGTCGCACATCAGCGCCAGCTCACAGCCGCCGCCCAGCGCATAGCCTGCCACGGCGGCGATCATCGGCTTGCGTCGCTGTCCGATGCGGTCGGCCTGGGCGAAGAAGTCGTCCAGATAGACCTGCGGGTACTCCAGCACCGACATTTCCTTGATATCGGCCCCTGCCGCAAAGGCCTTTTCAGAGCCAGTCAGCACGATGCAGCCGATCTCCGGGTTGCGCTCGTAGTCATCCAGCGCCAGGTTCAGCTCATCAATCAGCTGGCTGTTCAGCGCGTTCAGCGCCTGGGGCCGGTTCAGGGTGATCAGGCCGACCCGTCCTCTGGTCTCGGTCAGAATGGTTTCGTATGCCATGTGGTGTGTCCTCAGCGCAGATGGATGGTGGTGTTAACAGAGCCGACCTGCTCGTCTTCATCGAACCAGCGGGAGATCACGGTCTTGGTCTGAGTGTAGAACTGCACAACCTGTTTGCCGTAGGGGCCAAGATCGCCCAGCTTGGAGCCTCTGGAACCGGTGAAGGAGAAGTAGGGCACGGGAACCGGGATGGGTACGTTGATGCCCACCTGACCCACGTCGATATCTTCCTGGAAACGATGGGCGGCAGCGCCGGAGCGGGTGAATATTGCCGTACCGTTGCCATTGGGATTGGCGTTGATCAGCTCAATGGCCTCCTCAAGGGTTTCTGCTTCCAGCACGCACAGAACCGGGCCGAAAATCTCTTCCTTATAGATGGTCATGTTAGGTGTGACCCCGGAGAAGATGGTCGGTCCGATAAAGTTACCCTTCTCATAACCGCGCACATTGGGATCGCGGCCATCCAGCACCAGTTTCGCGCCTTCGATAACGCCCTGCTGAACCAGGCCTTTTACCCGTTCCAGCGCCTGCGGCGTGATCAGCGGACCCACATCGGTGCCCTCTTCCGTGCCGGCATTCACATTCAGCCGTTCGGCCCTGCGCGCCAGCTCCGGCAACCAGTTGCGGGCCTCACCGACCAACACGAGGGCAGACACTGCCATGCAGCGCTGACCAGCAGCGCCGAAGCAGGAACCGACCAGTGCGTTCAGGGTCTGCTCCTTGTTGGCGTCTGGCAGAACCACGGCATGGTTCTTGGCGCCCATCATGCACTGGACCCGCTTACCCGCCTGTGATGCACGGTTGTAGACGTGAGTACCCACCGGAGTGGAACCAACAAAGGAGACGGCCTTGATATCGGGGTGGTCACAGATGCCATTGACGATGTCCGGCCCGCCGTGAACCACGTTAAGTACGCCCTTGGGAATGCCGGCTTCGACCGCCAGTTCCACCAGACGCATGGTCACCATGGGGTCCCGCTCGGAGGGCTTGAGTACAAAGGTGTTGCCGGTGACGATGGCCATGGGGAACATCCAAAGAGGAATCATGGCGGGGAAGTTAAACGGTGTAATGCCGGCACAGACGCCGATGGGCTGCCGCAGTGTATAGGTGTCCACGCCACCAGCGACATTGTTGGCGAATTCGCCCATCTGCAGAGTTCCGACACCGGCAGCATGCTCCACCACTTCCAGCCCGCGGAACACATCGCCTTCCGCATCCTGCAGGGTTTTGCCCTGCTCCGCTGTCAGGATGGCAGCCAGTTCTGTCATATTCTCGCGGATCAGTTGCTGATACTTCAGGAAAATCCGCGCGCGGGTGCCGATGGGGGTCTTGCGCCAGGTTTTGAAGGCTTCTTTAGCGGCGCTGACGGCCGCTTCCAACTCATCGGCCGTGGCAAACGGCACCCGGGCCAGAACTTCCTGGGTCGCCGGGTTGTTCACATCCCGCCACTCGGTGGTCTTGGACTCAATAAACTCGCCATTGATCAATAACTTGACCGTAGGGACCTGCGTTGTCATGGGGTTGTCTCCGGTGTTGTTTTTATCAGACTGATGTCCTCCAGATAGTACCAGTGCATTTTTAAACGCTACAATGGCGCTTGCTGCAACCCCGATCTGCATTTATGCACAATGAATAACAACTGAACAGCGGGCGATGGTATGGACTGGGACAACCTTAAATTTTTTCTGGAGCTGAGCCGCGCCGGCAAACTGACCGCCGCAGCACGCCGCATGGGCGTTGACCACACCACCGTGTCGCGGCGCATTCAGGCGCTGGAGAAAAGTCTGGGTATGACCCTGTTCATCCGGGAACAAACCGGCTACAGCCTGACCGAAGCGGGGCGACGGCTGTTACCGGAAGTGGAGCAAATGGAAAGCGCCAGTGTGCGCATTGAACAGAGCCTGCCGGAAGCGGACGAGCAGCTTTCAGGCCTCGTTCGCATCGGGGCAACGGAGGGTTACGGCACCATTATGCTGGGTCGGGAGCTGGAACTGCTGACCCGACGCTATCCCCACCTGCACCTGGACCTGCTCGCCATGCCCCGGGCACTGCGCCTGTCCCGGCACGAAGCGGATATCGTCATCACACTGGAGCGACCGGAACGCGGCCCGTTCATCGTCACCAAGCTCACCGACTATGTGCTGCGACTGTACGCCAGCCGGGACTACCTTGGAGAGCACGGCGCCATCACCAAGCGCAGCCAGCTCAGCCGGCACAGGTTTGTCAGTTATGTGGACGACATGGTGTTCAGCAGTGAGTTGCTGTTTCTGAACGAAATCGCCGGCTCGGGCGAGGTAAATATCCGCAGCACCAGCGTGCTGGCCCAGCAGGAAGCCATCGCCACCGGCGCAGGCATCGGCATATTGCCCGCCTTTGCCGCCGATATCGACCCTCGCCTGGAAGTCGTCCTGCCGGATCAGATCCGGTTCATCAGAACCTTCTGGATGCTGATGCCGGAAGACCTGCGGCACATCGCACGGATGCGGGTGACATGGGATTTTTTAAGGGAGCGGGCTGAGGAGAACCGGGAGCGGTTGATGGCGTGAGCCGACCGCCCCCGGAGGCAGCGTGCACCAGCGGCACATGCTCCTATATTCGTTCAATAGCCTGCCTGACCGCATCATAAAGAGCACCAGCCGTGCGATCGAAGACCCAGCGGATAAACCGGAAGCTCAGCTCAACAACGGTTGTGACGGCAACCCTGGCAAATGCCAGCATGTGACCCAGCAGCCCCCGCGTCTGTTCTGCAAACTTCGCAGATGCCTTGGCGATATCTTCAAGGGTTTGGGCGAGTAGATCGTAAAAGGTAAGAGTGGTACTGATGGCAGCTTGAGCCAATACCGTGGAGTAGTACCCCGCATCTTTGAGCAGAGTAATCAGTGCCGAGGAAAGCCGCTCGGCCCAGTACGTCGAGAAATGGGCTTCATGCCGGCGGTCGTAATTCAGGCGCACGGGATTATCCAGGAAATTTGTCGACCGTTGTTGCACAACTACCCAGTCTGACTCGTTCGCCGTATTTCTGTATCCGGGCTGACCATCCTGCCCCATGGCATGAGCCCGAGCCGACATGCCCGAGCTATGATCCAGACGATACTCGTGCCCATTGACGGGCGCATGCATAAACGGCCATAGCGGAACCAACGGAACTGGATCCGCCCCATGGGTGCATCGATATACTTTACCAGTACGATCATCGGAAGAGCTCGTCGCGAATGCTCTCATACCGACTCGAGGGGCGCCAAACGTATATAACTGGACAGGCCTTTTATAACGGTGTCTTATCCATTCTGCAGTTAAAGACGCGAGGGCCCCGCCAAGGCTGTGGCCTATACAGTGGATTCCAGAGACAACATGTCCGGAGAGAACTGGTGTAATGAGCTTTTCCAACGGCGCGATCATGCTCTCAAACGTATTATTAAAGCCGGCATGAACGTAGGAGCCACCGACCGATGAGGAATAACCTACATTGCCATTCGTCATCCAATCATTCGCCAGTTTTGTGCCCCGCATGGCGACCACATAATGGCCTTTAAACTCAGCTTTTCCACGCGCCATAAATGCAAAACCGGTGGTACTACGGAACAGACCGAAGACACCTCCACTACGTCCCAGCACCGGGCCGTCCGCTAAATCCACATCAAAATACTGGGGAAACTGCATACCAAAGGTATTCAGGCGGAAAATCCCTTCGCTGCCAGGTGCAATCACGTCGTAAACCACATCCGCAAATTCTGAAGCCATCCGTGGTGAGAGTGGTGTCATGGTTCCTTCCTTTTTAATTATTCCATCGACAGATACTAAATGTGCTATGGGGAAACTCAGGCTTCTCAATATTTTCGAAGCCGTGCTCAATCTCTGGGTTCGTTAATTCACAGTGCAGTGCACCAAGTCGTCGCGCTATAGCTGTACGCCTGTGGATGGTTCCCGGCGTCGTGTACCAGATGAGGTACTTCTGGCCTTCGTAATTTACCGTCAGAATCTGCCGGACCCGCGTTTCGTCCAATAGCTTGTTCGGCCGATCTGACATGATATTTTTTTCCGGAAAACTGAAACGGCCATCGACGCCAGTAAGCTGCTCTTCGCGATACTCCCTGTCGTAGTCCAGAGTCCGAACTACCTGGGCGCCTTCTACGGGCCTGCCATTGAGAGTGACGACACCCTTGACCTCAGGTGACAGGTGAACCTCAGTTTTCTTCCCCAATCCAAACATCCCCGCATACACCTCGCAGCTCAGAATAAGCAGACCAACTGACAACAACAGATAACGACCAGCGGAACTCATATCCACTCCCGTATGGTGGGTTTCAGGAAGGAAGGCTGGTAACAGGAAACGCACGATAAGATTCCGCCCCGCAGGTTAAAGCTGGGGCCTGCTCAATTTCGTCCCTGAGTGGCTGGATTCCGTCCTGCGCTGATATTCGCTCTGTCAGGAGCGGCGGTCAACGCACCAGGTCACAGATTCTGTCCTGTCTGTCATGGCAGGGGTTTGCCGATTTCCTTAGACTCGTACAGGCCAGCGACGTAACTGGCGTTTCAGCTGTGTTTTATGGCGGTGCCGTTTGAGCTGTCCGGCTGGCCGCTGCCATTCACGAGTTTTACACGGTGACGTTCAGGGAATGAAATTACTCAATCCGGTACATCGGATGTTTGAAGGGTCTGCGGGGCAGGTGTTCAAAGGCATGGTGACCATGGCGCTCGGCAGCGGGGCGGCCAAGGCCATTGCTCTGCTGGTGGTGCCGCTGCTGAC
>JAJUHY010000357.1 GCA_029265735.1 Marinobacter segnicrescens
ATACGCCACCGTCCGATGAGCCTGACTGGACCAGCCGATGGCAGAGTCTGGCCAGTGAAAACAGTATCACTCCTGTCGTATGCATCGCATCAGCCCTGCGCCGCGGCCTGCTGAACGAACAGGAAGCACGACGTTATGAAAAGCCCGCTGCGAACCTGGCACAAGGGTTCGACATTGCCGGCCTCGGCGAATGGGTGGAGGCTGTGACCCGGTCCGACCGGGTGATTTATTTTCATGGAAGCGTATAGCATGAACGATGACAGCAGCGCTGATACCGTCCTGATTGTGATTGACAGGCCACCCTATGGCGACTGGCATGGCCGTGAAGCTCTGGACATGGCCCTGTCGCTGGCTGCGTTCGATCGCCCGGTCGCGGTCTTGTTCCGTGGTGAAGGCGTACACTGGCTGCGTCCAGGACAGAATGCCAGCGTTATCGATCAGAAGACGGTGAGCCGGAACCTGTCGGCAGCGACCCTGTTCGGTGTCGAAGCCCTGTACGCGGATCGATCCACTCTGGCACGCTTCCAGATTGGCGAAACCGAGCCCGACGTTACTCCTATTGTCGTCGATCCGGATTTCTACCATCGCTTTAAAAAGGTCGTGCAGCTATGAACGATACCGCCATGCCGGCCCTTCACCTCCTCAACAAGGCTCCCTCCCACCCCCGGTTCCAGGCATGTCTGGCGGCGATGGACCCAGCCGATCAGTTGCTACTCCTTGAGAATGCGGTAATCGCCCTGGTGGATAAAACCGCTTCACTGCCAGCCGGAACCCGGGCCCTTGCCAGCGATTGCGAAGCCCGGGGCCTGTCAGACAAGGTAGCTGCATCAGCATTGACCGACATGGCAGATATGGTGGAGCTGACCGATCAGTTTACGAAAATCATCAGCTGGTAAGCCGGCTCAAGGGCAATACGATGGCTTTTCCCGAACGGAATAATGAAGGTTTTCTGAACAATCCCTGGCAGTGGAGCGAGCCGGTGGCAACCGAGATCGCTGCAGAATCCGGCATTGAGCTAACCGATAATCACTGGGAAATCATTCAGTTGCTAAGAGACTTTTACAAACAACATGAGATATCACCGCCTTCCAATCGACTGTTTGTCAAAGCGGTAAAAGAACTGCTGGGAGAGGAAAAAGGAAACAGTATCTATCTGATGCAGCTGTTTCCGGGAACGCCTGCGAAAACGGCGTGCCGCATTGCCGGTCTGCCCCGGCCCACCAACTGCCTGTAAAAAGGCAACTCAGGGACTTGGCGCCTTAAGGAATTGCAGGCGACAGGTCTTTAATAACCTGTCGCCCTCGCTACTTTAGCGATAGTAAGCATTTTCCGTAACCGAGTGGTCGGTTACGTCTCTTACCGCCGTTATCTCCGGCACTCGTTCTTTCAGGGTCCGTTCTACACCCTGCTTGAGTGTCAGGCTCACTGCGCTACAGCCCTGACAGCCGCCGCCAAAGCGGAGTACCGCGACGGATTCGTCAACAATATCTACGAGCTGAACATCGCCACCATGGGACGCCAGCCCGGGATTGATCTCTGACGCCAGCACGTACTTCACCCGATCCGGCAGAGGGGCGTCATCATCAACCATGGGAACTTTAGCGTTCGGTGCCTTGATGGTGAGCTGGCCGCCCATCTGATCCTTGGCGTAGTCCACATAGGCTTCCTCAAGAAACGGCACAGAACTCTGGTCG
>JAJUHY010000347.1 GCA_029265735.1 Marinobacter segnicrescens
ATGCATCCTCCGGTCAGAGGGCACCCCGGTACCGGTGATGCTGGAACACGCGGCCACCAATCAGGAGCGCCAGTGGGGGCTGATGGAGCGAAAGGATCTCGCCGCCGACGCTGGCATGCTTTTCTTTTACGAGGACGAGCGTCCCGCTTCCGCGGGCTTCTGGATGTACCGCACACTCCTGCCTTTGGATATTGCCTGGCTGGACGCTGATGGGGTCATCCTCGCCATGGATACCATGAAGCCTTGTGAGAGTGATCGTGGCCGGGACTGCCCGGTCTGGAAGCCGGGGGTCCGGCATCAGAACGTGCTGGAAATGAATGCCGGTTTCTTCGAAAAGCACCATGTCCGTATAGGCGACATTTTAGATGCAAACCTGAACCACCATAAACCCTGCCCGCTGGCACCTTGAATCATTATTCAAGGCCAGCGCTTGATATAACTCACAGCCCTCTGATCTCCCCCTGTTCGTCTTCACCCTATAACCATATACTCGCCGCGGTTATTAGAGGCGCCACCAGTAAGTCTTTGTAAGAGTTAATGAATTTAAGTTAACCAGAACTCAGGATGGCGCCGCCGGATCGGAACGTACCGGCTGATGGAGAGACCCCAAGGAAGCGGAGCCGTGGATTTTCCCCCCGTTGAGACTGTACGGACACTACTGATTGCGGGCCATTTGCTGGGCCTGGCTTTTGGCGTGGGCGGAGCCCTGACCCTCGATATTATCGCCTTCCGATACTTCTATCTGGACCGGATCACCCACGAAAAGCTGTTGCTGTTCCGCTTTATTGCGCGGCTGGTGGCTGCCGGCCTACTCATTCTGTGGCTCACCGGACTCGGCTTTCTGTGGCTTTACTGGCAGTTCGAGCCGGAGCTCCTTGGCAACCCGAAACTCTGGGCCAAAGTGGTGATTGTCATCGTACTCACCGTTAATGGCTGGCTGCTTCACCACAAGCTCTTCCCCATCCTTGATCGCAATCTGGGCAAGCCCCTTTTTTACCGGATCAGTGTCGACGAGAAGGCGATCATGTTCAGCCTGTCGAGCATCTCAATTATCTCGTGGGGCTTCCCACTGGTCCTGGGCATTGCCCGGTCTCTCAATTTCACCACCGGCATGGAAAACATTCTGGCGTTCTACTTCCTTATGCTCAGCGCCACCTGTCTGTTCATGTTGCTGGTGTTCAAGTTGTTCCTGGAGCCGTTACGGCGCTTTTTCGTTGAGCGGCCACTGCGCAGGAGGGCCTTCCGACCCTGATTGCCGGGCAGGTTCCGGTATCACTGCGCGAGGCAGTACCAGGTACTGAAGTAGCACCCCTTTAACTCCCGGTCCGGTTGCGTTGTACGGGCAAATTTTAACTACCCCCGACGCGGGTTAGTCGTGTTCAACCATCAGGTACAGGATTAAAAACGTGTACTATGAAGACTAAATCCAGACTGGCACTACTGTTATGCAGTAGTGCACTCACCGGCACGGCAATGGCCGACTCGCTGTGTGAGGTCGATTATCAGATTCAGCACAGCTGGCAGACCGGCGCGGTTCACCGGGTTCAGCTCACCTATAACGGTCCCGAGATCAGAGGCTGGGAGCTTAGCTGGCGCTTCCCTGGCCAGGAACAGATCGACTCCATTTTCAACGTAACCCATGACCAGAACGGGCAGGACGTCACCGTTAACAACCTGTTGTGGAACGCCCGTCTGTCCGACCTCCGGGAGATCAAGTTCGGCTTTAACGTCCGCAACCCCTCCGGTGACATTCCTGAGACCTTCTATCTGAACGGGCAGCCCTGCGGCGCAGACGTTGGTGAGTCCACCCCCGACCCCGAGCCACCTGAGGATCCGCAAGACCCGGAAAACCCAGACCAGCCTCCTGTTGACGACGGCGGTAATAACGACGGCAACAACGGTGGCAACGATACGCCCCCGGACGACCCGGGCGGTGACGACAGTTCTGCCGGCGGTGATACCGGTGGCGGTGACTCTGGAAGTGGCAGCCAGCCTTCCGATCCGAACGATCCGGTGGTCTGGACCCTGGACCCGGGCGTTTCCCATCTCGGCTTTGTTACCACTAAAAACCAGAACAATGTCGAAAGTCAC
>JAJUHY010000244.1 GCA_029265735.1 Marinobacter segnicrescens
CATGGGCATTGTCTGTATCGGTTATGGCGATGGCTATCCGCGACACGCCGGGAGTGGTACGCCGGTGTGGATCCGGGGCAGGCGAGCCAGTCTTGTTGGCCGGGTTTCCATGGATATGCTGGCGATTGATCTGGAAACTGTGCCCGATGCCCAGGTGGGCGATCGGGTGGAACTCTGGGGCGAGAATATCCCCGTTGATGAAGTGGCCGCCTGTGCCGGTACCATTGGCTACGAGCTACTGACCGGCGTGACGCGACGAGTTCCCCGTGTTGAAGCCGGGGGAAGTTCATGACAGGAACACAGGATCTGGTTTCGTGAATGTTCTGGTTGTCCATGATAACGGCATACTGGGCCGGCTGCTGCTGAAGCAACTGAGCCATACCCATCTTGAAGTAGTCCCTCTGCTGATCAGCGACCTGGCCAAGCTGGACCTGTCGGCGGTTGAACAGTGGGTGCCTCGCACCACGGATATCATTCTCAACGCCATGTGGCTGACCGATCCGGAACCTGCCGAGGCGGACCCGGAGCTGGCAAGAGCCAAGGCGTTTTCCCTGCCCATGGCGCTGGCGGAACACGCAGCTGCCAATGACATGATACTGATGCAACTCTCCACATCCTATGTGTTCGATGGCCGCAAGCAGAATGCTTACCTGTCGTCCAACCCGGGCAACCCTATCGGTCAGCTGGGTATCTGGCAATGGGAGTGTGAACAGGTGATGCGCACGGTCCTGCCCCGGCATATCCTGCTGCGGACTGGCTGGGGGTTACAGCGCTTTATCCGCAAGGTGCAGGAAGCAGCGCGGGCGGGGCAGACGCTGCGTCTGTCCAGTCGTCACCTGGGGCAACCGGTGACCACGAACGATCTGGCCCGGGTACTGCGTGCTCTGGTCCTGCAACTGGACTGTGGGGCAGAAGTGTGGGGGACCTATCAGTACTCGGGGGCAGAGGAGGTCAGCCAGTACGACCTGGGGCTGATCCTGGCAGACCTGCCGGAGATGGAGGATTCCGGGGATGAGCGTGCTGTGCACGTGGTTGACGAGCTGCCGGCCTGGGCTGCTGTCGAGCCCGAGAATGCGACCCTGGGGTGTACCAAGATTCGCAACACCTTCGGCGTCAAGCAGCTCTCCTGGCGGGAATCCCTGAAAGAAGAGCTGGCGTTATCAGGTCTGGGAGTTACCGATGGCCATGGCCTGCAGGGCCTCAAGCTCAATTAATTCGATATCCCGCCCCTTCGCACGGATCAGTCCCTGATTCTGAAAACGGGTAAATACCCGGCTGACGGTTTCTACTGCCAGACCCAGGAAGTTCGCAATATCGTTACGGGCCATGGGCAGGTTGAAGTGGGTGGGTGACAGGCGCCGACGCTGAAAACGGCTCGAAAGCGACAACAGCAAGGCTGCGATACGTTCTTCGGCGGTATTCTTGCTCAGCAGCACCGACAGTTGCTGGCTGTTGCGAATCTCCTGGCTCATCAGATGGAACATGTGATGCTGCAGGCCAGGCAGCGTTTGAACCAGATGTTCCAGTTGTTCTACCGGAATCTCGCAGACGCTGGTGCGCTCAAGCGCTTTCGCGGTTGATGCGTGGATCCCGTCGCCCATGCTGTCCAGTCCGACCAGCTCACCCGGCATGAAAAAGCCGGTAATCTGCTCATCTCCGGCTTCGGTGATGACCGAAGTCTTGATGGCGCCGCTCTTCACCGCAAAACAGGACCGGAAAGGTTCACTCTGGGTAAAAACCCGCTCACCCCGGTTGAAAATCCTGTCCCGATTCACCACTTCATCCAGACGATTCATATCGTCGCTGTCGAGGGCAAGCGGCAGGCACAGGTTGCTGAGACTGCAGTGCTGGCAGGATGACTTGGTAAGGGAAGACGTCTGACGTACCGGTATTGACTGATTCATGACAACCCTACTTGATGTAGATCAAGAGACACCATAATACCTAACGCGGGTTTTGCCAATGGTTGCAACCTCGTACAGCCTGAAAAAGACCCCGACCCGCACAGGCCGGGGCTCAGGACTCAGCTCAGCCGGCTGAATACCAGCGAAGCGTTGGTGCCGCCAAAGCCAAAGCTGTTCGACATTACATGGTTCAGCTCGGCAGGTTGGGAGGTCGGGCCCACAATGGGCATGCTGGTCAGCTCTTCATCAAGGTCGGTAAGGTTTGCAGTCCCGGCGATAAAGCCGTTCTGGAGCATCAGCAGAGAGTAGATGGCTTCCTGGGCTCCGGTAGCACCCAGTGAATGACCGGTCAGGGATTTGGTTGAAGAGATGGCGGGTACTTTATCGCCAAACACGGTGCGCACTGCTTTCATCTCGGCCACATCGCCGACTGGTGTGCTGGTGCCATGGGCGTTGATGTAGTCGATATCGCCATTTACCGATGCCATTGCCTGACGCATGCAGCGGGCGGCACCCTCGCCGGACGGGGCAACCATGTCATAGCCGTCGGAGGTGGCGCCGTAACCGGTGAGTTCGGCAATAATATTGGCGCCGCGCTTGCGGGCGTGCTCCAGCTCTTCCAGTACCAGCATGCCGCCACCACCGGCGATTACAAAGCCGTCCCGGGCGCTGTCAAAGGGCCGGGATGCGGTTTCGGGGGCGTCATTGTATTTGAACGAGAGCGCGCCCATGGCGTCGAACAGCATGGTCAGGCTCCAGTGCTCTTCCTCACCGCCGCCAGCGAAGACGATGTCCTGCTTGCCGCTCTGGATCTGTTCCATGGCGTGGCCAATACAGTGGGCGCTGGTAGCGCAGGCGGACGACATGGAATAGTTCACGCCGCGAATTTTGAACGCGGTGGCCAGACAGGCAGAGACGGTAGATGTCATGATGCGGGGCACCATAAATGCGCCAATACGCTTTACGCCCTTTTCCCGCATGATGTCCACGGACTCCACCTGGCTGGAGCAGGAGGCACCACCGGAGCCGGCAATCAGCCCGGTGCGGTCGCTGGAGACCATTTCCGGCGTCAGTCCCGCCTGCTCAATGGCCTGTTCCATGGACAGATAGGCGTACATGGACGATTCACCCATGAACCGGCGCACCTTGCGGTCAATAACGGTGGTATCGACATCGACCATACCGCAGATCTGGCTGCGGAAGCCGAGTTCCTTGTAGGTTTCGTTAAAGCGAATGCCGGACCTGCCTTCCTTCAGGCTGGTTGTGACTTCTTCCAGGGAATTGCCCAGGCAGGACACAATGCCCATACCGGTTACCACGACCCGTCTCATAATGTTCTCCTTGGTGCGGGCCACCCACCATAGCGACGAGCGTGACCCGGATGTCTGGTCTCGGCGGGACAACATCCACCGCCTGTTAACTGTTGGCGCGGGATTTTAGACAAAACGGCGGTCGATTGATATTTGACCTTCGTCAGATTTCGTCATCCCTGTTGCCCTTGTTCCGCCTGTTCCGGCGCTCCTGCTTCCGCGCCTGTTCCTGCTCCTGACGTTCGGCTTCACGGGCCTGTTCGAGCTCTACCATGGCCGGCGTTTCCAGCGAGATAGGGCCGAGGGTACCGGCCCGCAACTCGTTCAGCAGGACTTCCGATACCTTGTGCAGATCAGGAACGCCGCCCCGGGAAAAAAAGCGGCGTCTGGCCGCGATGGCGTCCATCAGCGCGAGGCCGTCCCGGGGTTTCTCGTCCAGTTCGTAGCGTTCGCAAACCCGCTCAGGGTAGGCTTGCAGAAGGTAATCCGCTGCGAACAGCGCCACATCCTCGAATTCGATCACGGCGGCCCGGATGGCGCCGGTGACGGCGAGGCGGTAGCCGCACTCTTCAGGGGTCAGTTTGGGCCAGAGAAAGCCCGGCGTATCATACAACAGGATGTTATCCGGCAGTTTGATCGCCTGTTGTGCACGGGTTACAGCGGGTTCATTGCCAGTTTTCGCCACCGCCCGCCCGGCCAGTGTATTGATCAATGTGGACTTGCCGACGTTGGGAA